>JBARAF010000229.1:0-11233 GCA_049791695.1 Croceibacterium sp. | reverse complement strand
GTGCTGGTCGGCCTCGGCGGGATCGGCGCCCCGGCGTTGCAATACCTGGCGGGCGCGGGGATCGGCCACCTGACCCTGATCGACGATGGCGCGGTGGAACTGACCAACCTGCAACGCCAGACGATCTATTCCGAACGCGACATTGGCCACGGCAAGGCGGTGGCGGCCAACCGCTGGGTCAACAATTTCGACCGCGAGATCGAAGTCCAGATCAGCGACACTCGGATGACGGCGGACTCTGTGCCCGAAATGCTGGAAGGCGCGAGCCTGGTGCTGGACGGGACCGACAATTTCGCCACCCGCCTCGCCGTATCGGACGCTTGCGTGGCAGAGCGCGTACCGCTCCTGTCCGCCGCCGTGGGCCGTTTTCAGGGCCAGGTCGGGGCCTTTGCCGGGCACCTCGCCGGGCAGGCCTGTTACCGCTGCTATGTCGGTGATGCCTTTGATGCCGACGACTGCGACACCTGCGCCGATGACGGGATGCTGGGCGCAATGTCCGGCTGGGTCGCCAGCTTCGCCGCGATGCAGGCGGTACGGGTCTTGCTGGCCCCCACAGGTGGCCTGGGCGATGCGCAGTGGGGGCGGCTGCACCTGCTGGATGGCCTCGCGCCGGGCATGCGGACGCTGAAAATCGCCAAGGATCCGGCCTGCCGGGCTTGCGGATCAGCCGGCTAAAACCTCCTCCACCCAATCCGGCACCAGCACGCTCGCCGGCCCAAGCCGCGTCTCGTCGAACCAGCCACTGCCCTGACTGCGCTCCAGATTGAGCTCGAGCGTTCGTGCGCCGCTGCTGGCTGCCTGCTGGACAAAACCCGCCGCTGGATAAACGGCGCCGCTGGTGCCGATCGAAATGAACAGGTCCGCCCGCGCGATGGCGGCGAAGATGCGGTCCATCTGGTAGGGCATTTCGCCAAACCAGACGATGTCGGGGCGCAAGGCGGCCGTTCCGCAGGCCGCGCACGGCGGCCCATCGCGCAGGGTGCCGGTCCACGCGTGACGGGCATCGCAAGCGGTGCACCACGCGCTGAGCGCCTCGCCATGCATATGCAGCACGCGAGATGCCCCGGCCCGTTCGTGCAGGTCGTCGATGTTCTGGGTAACAATCAGCAGCTCGCCATTCCATGCCGCATCCAGCCGCGCCAGCGCCTCATGCGCGGCGTTGGGCCGGGCCGCTTGCACGTCCACCCGCCGCTGGTCATAGAAGCGCTGCACCAGGTCCGGATCGCGGCGAAACCCGGCCGGGCTGGCAACATCTTCCACCCGGTGGTCTTCCCACAGGCCATCGTCGGCGCGGAAGGTGCGCAGGCCGCTTTCGGCGGAAATGCCGGCCCCGGTCAGGATGACGATATTGCGTGTGTCTGCCATAGGCACCATGAAGCACGCCACAGGGGAGACTTTCAATGGCACGCATCGGCATCATCGGCAGCGAAGGGCGCATGGGCTATGCGCTGGGTCGCGCCATCGGCGCCGCCGGGCATGAACTGGCCGGCGGGATCGACCGTGGCGGCGACGTGGCCGGGCTGGCCGACGTCAGCGACGTGCTGGTCGACTTTTCGGCTCCGGTGGCTTTGGAAGGCAACCTGCACGCGGCTGTCGGCGCCGGCATCCCGATCCTGATTGGCACTACCGGGCTGGGCGATGCACACCATGCCGCGATTGACGGCGCGGCATTGGCCATTCCCGTACTGCAGACCGGCAACACCTCGCTGGGCGTGACCCTGCTGGCCCATCTGGTGCGGGAGGCCGCCGGGCGGCTCGGACCGGACTGGGACATCGAAATTGTCGAAATGCATCACCGGATGAAGGTCGATGCTCCGTCCGGCACGGCCCTGTTGCTGGGCCAGGCCGCTGCCGAGGGACGCGGGATTGACCTCGCCGCCCATTCGGAACGCGGACGTGACGGCCATACCGGCGCGCGGGAGCCGGGTGCGATCGGCTTTGCCGCATTGCGTGGCGGGACCGTCGCGGGCGACCACAGCGTGATCCTTGCGGGCGAACAGGAACGCATCACCCTGTCGCATCTGGCGGAAGACCGGATGATTTTTGCCCACGGCGCGGTGCGCGGGGCGGGCTGGCTGATTGGCAAGAGCGCCGGCCGTTACACCATGGCGCAAGTGCTCGGCCTGTGACTGCAGGGGCCGTTCTGGCGGCCAGCCAATGGACCGATCCGGGCGGTCCGGAGGCCGCGGCAGTGATCCTGGCGTTTCTTGGCGAGGTCGGCATCGCGGTCGAAAGTGCGCCGGTGGGCGAGGCTCTGCTGGGCGGAATTGCCATCGCCGGTGGGCGAATCCGCGTCGATCCCGCAATTCCGGTACCACCCGGCGACCTGCTGCACGAAGCCGGGCACCTTGCCGTGGTGGAGCCAGACCGGCGCATGACGATGGACGATCCCGGCAATGATCCGGGAGAAGAAATGGCCGCGCTGGCCTGGTCCGCCGCTGCCGCCAAGGCCTGCGGGCTGCCGCTGGCGGTGGTGTTCCATCCCCACGGCTACCTCGGCGGTGGGGAAGCGCTGGCGACTGCGTATGCCCGTGCAACCGGCCCCGGCATCCCGATGCTGGCATGGTTCGGCATGACCGCCGAACCGTGCCGGGCCGCGGAATCCGATTTGGCCGCATTCCCCGCGATGGCCCGGTGGCTGCGGTGAAGAAGGACGCGATCTTTGAATTCTTCCACCGTCTGGCGGAAGACAATCCCGCGCCGGTGACGGAACTGGAATTTGGCAATGTCTACCAGTTGCTGGTGGCGGTAGTGCTGTCTGCCCAGGCGACCGACGTAGGCGTGAACAAGGCCACGCGGGCGCTGTTTGCCGAGGTGAAGACGCCGCAGCAGATGATCGCCCTGGGCGAGGATGGGCTGAAACAGCACATCAAGACCATCGGCCTGTTCAATTCCAAGGCGAAGAACGTGATCGCCTTGTCCCACGCGCTGATCGCGGACCACGGCGGCGAAGTGCCGCGCGACCGCGATGCGCTGGTGAAGCTGGCAGGTGTCGGCCGCAAGACGGCCAATGTGGTACTCAACTGCGCCTTTGGCGAGGAGACGTTCGCCGTCGATACCCATGTCTTCCGAGTGGCCAACCGCACCGGACTTGCGCCGGGCAAGACGGTCGATCAGGTGGAGGCCAAGCTGGAAAAGCGCGTGCCCGCCCCCTTTCGCCGCGATGCCCACCACTGGCTGATCCTGCACGGCCGCTACACCTGCAAGGCGCGGATGCCGGAATGCTGGCGCTGCAACGTGGCCGATCTGTGCGAATACCGGTACAAGGTGCCAGAACCGCCCGTTTCGCGTAAGAAGGCTGCAACGACCTGACGCCCTGCCCGGCTGGAGGACAATGCCATGACCAAGCCCATCACCAAGCCAATCACTGGACGGTTGATCCTTGCCACAGCGCTCGCCTTGCCAGTGGCCGCCTGCGCGGCCGCGCCTGAGAGCACGGGGCGTGACATTCGCGCCCCCGCCGCCACCGTGGCCGGCGCACCGGTCAGTTGCATCAGCACCAACCGCATCCGCAACACCCACGTGCATGACGATTACACGATCGATTTCGAAATGGTCGACGGCAAGGTCTATCGCCAGACACTGCGTTTTCGCTGTGCCAGCCTGGGGTTCGAGGAACGGTTTGCCTACCAGACGACCATTGGCCAGCTGTGCAACACTGACACCATCACCGTCCTGCAAAGCGGTGGCGGGGTTCCGGGCCCGACTTGCGGGTTGGAGCAGTTCGTACCCGTGACACTGGCGAAGGCCCCGTAACAGCGATCAGTTGGCGGTAACGCCACTGCGGTCCGTCGCGCTGATGACTTGTGCGGCAACCAGATCGCCGACAACGTTCAAGGTCGTCCGGCACATATCGAGGAAGCGATCGACGCCAAGGATCAGGCCCAGCCCTTCCGGCGGCACGCCAACCCCGGCAAGAATAAGCGCCACGACCGGCAAGGACCCGCCGGGTACCCCTGCCGTGCCAATGCCGGCCAGAATGCAGACCAGCATCACGAAAGCTTGATCCGCCAAGGCCAGTTCCACGCCGAAGAACTGCGCGAGGAAAAGCACCGTCACCCCTTCGAACATGGCCGTGCCGTTCTGGTTGGCGGTGGCACCAATGGTCAGCACGAAACGGCTGATGCGCGGGGGCAGCTTCAGCTGGGTTTCCGCCACCCGCAGCGCCGTGGGCAAGGTGGCGTTAGAGCTGGCGGTCGAAAACGCCATGACGCTGGCTTCCCGCGTCTGGCGGAAGAAGGCGATCGGGCTTTTCCGGGCCACCAGCTTCAGCAGCAGCGGGAACACGCCGAACATCTGGATGCCCAGCGCCAGCAACACCACGCCGACGTAAGCGGCCAGCTTGAACAACAGGTCCCAGCCGAACTGCGCTGACAGGTTGAACATGAAGCAGAAGATGGCGATCGGGGCCAACTGGATGACCAGCCCGATCAGCTTCATCGCCACTTCGAACACCCCTTCGATGGTATCCTTCAACTGGGCGGTGCGCCGGGTCTGTACCAGCAGCAGGCCAATGCCGAAAAACAGCGCGAAAAACATCACGGCCAGGATGTCGTTTTCATTCATCGCGGCGAAGATGTTGCTCGGCACGATGGCGATGACCTGTTCGATCCCCGCCTTGCTCTCCGCCGAAGCCTCCACGATGCCGCGTGCGCCTTCGCTGCCCTGGGCCAGCAGTTCCCGCGCAGCCACCGGATCCACTCCGTTCCCGGGCCGCAGTATGTTGACCGTAGCCAGCGACACGGCGACGGCAATGCCCGATACGATCACGGTATAGGCCAGGGTCCGCAGGCCAACCTGCTTCAGCGCGCGAATCTCGCCCATTTCGGCAATGCCGACGACCAGCGCGCTGAACAACAGCGGGATGACCAGCATGAACAGCAGGCGCAGGAAGATCTGCCCGATGGGGCCGGTGGCATAGGTCACCACCAGATCCACCCAAGCCGCATCGCGGGCAAAGGTGTACGTCAGCAGACCGGCGGCAAGACCCAGCACGAAGCCCGCGAGGATGCGCCATTGCAGCCTGGAATGGCCCACGGGCGCAGAGGCGGTCGCGAGTTCGGCGGAATCAGTGCTCATGTCGGGTTCCCGTTAAGCGCCGCCAGGGCGATCCTGCGGTAAATACGCGCCAAAGCCTCCAGATCGTCAAGCGCCACGGCTTCATCGCGCTTGTGCATCGTGGCGTTGACCAGGCCGAATTCGATCACCGGGCACAGGTCCTTCAGGAACCGCGCATCGGACGTGCCGCCGCTGGTGGATGCTTCCGGGGTCACGCCCGTCTCTGCCTCGACAGCAGCCGCAACCATGGCGGAAAAGGACCCCGGCGGGGTCAGGAACGGTTCGCCGGAAATGACCGGCCTGGCCGTGCCGCCATGCTTTGCGGCAATTTCCTGCACCCGCGCGCCCAAATCGGCCCCGCTGTGCAGATCGTTGAAGCGGATGGAAATCCGCGCCCGGCCCTTGCCGGGGATGACATTGTGCGCCGGGTTGCCGACTTCGAGCTCGGTAATTTCCAGGTTGCTCGCCTGGAACCAGTCGGTCCCTTCATCCAGCACCAGCGCATCCAGTTCCGCCAGCATAGCCACCAACCGGGGCAGCGGATTATCCGCCAGGTGCGGATAGGCGACATGGCCCTGCGCACCTTCGACTTCGAGGAACACGTTGACCGAACCGCGCCGGCCGATCTTCATCATGTCGCCCAGCCGGTTCACGCTGGTGGGTTCACCTACCAGGCACAGGTCGGGAATGTGGCCCAGCTGGCGCATCAGGTCGATCAGCGCGCGGGTGCCATAGGTTGCCGGGCCTTCTTCATCCCCGGTGATGATCAGGCTGATCGTGCCCGCCGCTGCCGGGATGTCGGCCAGCGCGGCCACGAAGCTGGCTATCGCGCCCTTCATGTCCACCGCACCACGGCCATAGAGCAGGTCGCCGCGAATTTCCGGCTGGTAGGGGGCGCTGGTCCAGCCTTCCCCCGGAGGCACCACGTCGACATGGCCGGCGAAAGCAAAATGACGACTGCCCGCCGGGCCTTGGCGAATCGCGAACAGGTTTTCCACCGGGCCATCCGGCGCTTCCCCGGCGACGAAGCGATGCAGTTCAAAACCCAGCGGTTGCAGCATCGCGCCCAGCACGTCGAACACGCTGCCGAGCGCCGGGGTAACGCTTTCGCATGCGATCAGCCGGATGGCGAGCTGGGTAGCGGGGCCGGTCATCGCTTTAGGCCACCTCGAACTGTTCGATCACCCACTGCTCGTCCTCGGCCGCGTGGACCCATTGCTGCATCCATTCGTGTTCCCACACTGCCTGCATATAGGCCTGGGCGAAGCCGGGGACGCCAATGCCATAGGTGATGAAACGACTGACCACCGGAGCGTAGAAGATATCGGCCGCACCGAAGGTTCCGAACAGGAACGGCCCGCCCTTGCCGAACCGCGCCCGCGCCTCTGCCCACAGGCCCAGGATGCGGACCATGTCGGCCTTCACTTCATCCGTCAGGTCCAGCCCTGCGGCGCGCTTGCGCACGTTCAGCGGGCAGGCCCGGCGCAGCGCGAGATAGCTGGAGTGCATTTCTGCGACCATCGCCCGGGCCATGCCGCGGGCATCGTCCTGCTTGGGCCAGAACCGGTCCCGGCCAACCTTGTCAGCCAGGTATTCCATGATGGCGAGCGAATCCCACACCACCACTTCGCCGTCCCACAGCACCGGAACCTTGCCGGCGGACGGCTGGAACTGCCCTTCGTGCTTGCGCGCCGCCTGCCAGTCATCGCCGTCGATGTGGACGGTCAATTCTTCGAACGGCAGGCCGGATTGCTTCGCCGCCAACCAGCCGCGCAGCGACCAGCTGGAATAATTCTTGTTGCCGATGATCAGCTTCACAAAGGTGCCCCGCTTGGTGAGGGACCGGCGATAGGCATTCATTTGCAGCCTGTCGAGGCTGAACGAAGCACCTTGGGACCAGAACTCAGGTCAGCGAGTCAGACAGGATCGCGGTACGCAGTTCTTCGATGCCCATGCCCTTTTCCGCACTGGTCACGTGGACCACCGGGAAAGCCGCGGCGTGCTTGCGCGCTTCGGCCTGGACCTGCGCCAGGGTGGCGGCCAGTTCGCTGGCTTTCACCTTGTCCGCCTTGGTCATCACCACGCGGTAACCCACGGCGGCTTCGTCCAGCATCTTGAACATTTCCAGATCCGGCGGCTTCACCCCGTGGCGGCTGTCCACCAGCACCAGCGTACGTTTCAGCACTGCCCGGCCACGCAGGAAGGTCTTCACCAGGTTGCGCCAGCGATCGACCACTTTCACCGGTGCCTTGGCAAAGCCGTAACCGGGCATGTCGACCAGCCGCATCCGGGTGGGCGTGCCCACTTCGAAGAAGTTCAGTTCCTGCGTCCGCCCCGGCGTAACCGATGCGCGGGCAATGGACTTGCGCCCGGTGACCGCGTTGATCAGGCTGCTCTTGCCGACATTGGACCGGCCGGCGAAAGCGATTTCCGGAAAGTCCGGTTCCGGCAGGAACTTCAGCTCCGGTGCCGAGAGCAGGAATTCCACCCGCCCGGCAAACAGCTTGCGCGCTTCTTCCGTCAGCAGGTCGTCGGGTTCCTGGGTCACTCCTTGGCCCCCGATTTGGCGGCGCGGGCCTTGTCTTCCCGATCCTTGGCGATCTGTTCCTTCAGCTGCGGATGGCGGGAATAGAGGTACTGCTGCTGCGCCACGGTCAACAGGTTGGACGTGATCCAGTAAATCAGCAGGCCCGAAGCGAACGGCGCCATGACGAACATCATCATCCACGGCATGATCGAGAACACCTGCTGCTGTACAGGATCCAGCGCCGCCGGGTTCAGGCGGAACTGCAGCCACATGGTGATGCCCAGCAACAGCGCCAGAATGCCCAGCGACAGGAACGATGGCGGGGTAAACGGCAGCAGGCCGAACCCGTTGAGGATCATCAGCGGGTCAGGCGCGGACAGATCGTGGATCCACAGCGCGAACGGCTTGTGGCGCATTTCAATCGCCACCATCAGCGTCTTGTACAGGGCGAAGAAGATCGGGATCTGCAGGAAGATCGGCAGGCATCCGGCCAGCGGGTTGACGCCTTCATCCTTGTACAGCTTGGCCATTTCGCCTTGCAGCTTGGGCTTGTCGTCCTTGTACCGTTCCTGCAGCGCCTTCATTTTCGGCTGCACCGCGCGCATCTGCGCCATGCTGGCAAACTGCTTCTGCGCGATCGGGAACATGACGCCGCGCACGATCACGGTCAGCAGGATGATGGCCACGCCAAAGTTGCCGGTCAGCGAATAGAGCGACCGCAACAGGGCGAAGATCGGCACCATGAACCAGTAGAACCAGCCCCAGTCGATCGCGAGACCGAAGTTGCTGACACCGCCGTCTTCATACCGGTCGAGCACCTTGCTTTCCTTAGCACCGGCAAACAGCCGGGTGGTGCGGGTCACCTGCTTGCCAGTGGCGAGGGTGACCGGATCGTAAATCACGTCGGCGCGATAATCTTCCGCCCCCAGGGCGCGGAAATCACCGGTGGTGCGGGCGCCGTCCTGCGGCACCAGTGCCGACAGCCAGTAGATGTCGGTAAAGCCGATCCAGTTGGTGCGCCCTTCGGGCGAGATCGTGCCGGCTTCGTCAACATCGCTGTAATTGTTGTCGAAATCGACCGAACCACCGAAATTGCCGATCGGCCCGGAGTGAAGGTTCCAGGTGTCCTGACTGGCCGTGCGGCTGGTCCGGCTGATGAAGGCATAGGGACGCAGCGCAACCGACCCGGCGGCGCGGTTGGCCACGGTCTGGTCCACCGTCAGCATGTAATACTGGTCGATCGCATAGCGGATCGAGAAGGTCTGGCCCTGGCCATTGTCCCAGGTCAGCGTGACCGGAGTCTTCGGCGTCAGCTGGGTACCCTGGACCTGCCACACGGTGCGCGGCGTCGGCACCGTCACCCCGGTGCCGACCCAGCCAAACTGGGCATAGGATTCTGCCGGAGTCCCGGCGGGCGAGAACATCCGCACCGGGCCGGAATCCTTGTCCACCGTCTGCCGGTGGGTCTTCAGCACGATGTCATCCACCCGCGCACCGACCGGGCTGATCGAACCGGCCACTTCGGGCGCATCAATCCGCAAGCGGCCCGGAGCCGCCAGCGCCGTGGCCAGATCGCGCACTTCCGCCGCCTGCTCCGCCGGATCAACCAGCCCACCGTCACGGATGTGCTTGGCCGCCGCCTTGCTCGTCGGTGCCTCGGCAACTTCATGCCGGGCAGTGCTGGTCGCGGTCGGCTGCGGGTAAAGGCGGCCCATCGCGAAATCGAAGCCGAGCAGCAGTGCGAGGCACAGTACCACGGCGACGATGAGGTTACGCTGGTTGTCCAAGTGTGCGGATCCTAAAATCAGTCTGGCGAAACGGTCATGGAAACACGATCAGGGCAATCGATCAGGGTACCGGATCATGGCCATGTCCCCCCCAGGGGTGGCAGCGCATTAGCCGCTTGGTGGCCATCCATCCACCCTTGATCGCCCCGTACCGTTCCAGCGCCTCGATCGCGTACTGGCTGCAACTGGGTTGATAGCGGCAGGAAGGCGGAAGAATGCGCGACGGGCCCAATTGCCAGCCCCGAGCGATGAGAATCAGCAGCCGCTTCATTTGCGCTGGCCTTTATAGGGGCCCTTGCGGTTGCGCGGCGGATCGCCCTTGCCAGCCCTCGCCCGGGCCAGTGCCGCGGAAAGTTCGACGCGGAGCTGCGCGAAATCGCGTTCCACCCCGCCTTCACGGCCGATCAGCACATGGTCGTGATCCGGCAGCCCTTCAGTGGGCAGCGCATCGCGCAACAATTCGCGAAAGCGGCGCTTCATGCGGTTGCGCACCACCGCATTGCCGATCTTCTTGGTCACGGTAATGCCGTACCGCGTTCCCAAGCCGGTTTCGGGCTCGCCCGCAGGGCTGCAGTTAGGGCGCACCAGCAACACAAAACCGGGGCGTGCTATGCGCAGGCCCCGGTTCGCAGCCAGGAAATCCGCGCGGCGCTGGAGCACCGCGATCATGGATTGGCTCTCTGTCGGCTTACGCGCAGAGAGTCTTGCGGCCACGCCGACGGCGGGCTGCGAGAATCTTGCGGCCACCCGGGGTCGCCTTGCGGGCGAAGAAGCCGTGGCGGCGGGCGCGAACGAGATTGCTCGGCTGGAAAGTACGCTTCATTGTCAAATCCTCGAATTCGATAGCGTCGGCAGACCCGCAGGGAATCGCCAAACGAAACAGCCGCCCCGCGAAGGGCGGCCATTGATGTGGGCGCGGTTAGTTGAGCACCGGCCCCAAGTCAAGATAGGCCAGCTTCGGCGCGTTGCCTGCCTGGGGCACTGCAACGCGCTCCGTTTCCGGCACCCAGTCGCGCATTTGCCGCCCGGTCAGCCACAGCGCGTTGTCGAAAGTGACGCTGTTGGTCAGGGCATAGAACCGGGCCGCCTGCGGCGTTTCCAGCCCCATGTCCTGATAATAAGCAAGGTAAATGCGGTGTTGCGGCGAATCGGGCGCATAGTCTTCTGCCCCCCGGCCGTCTTCGTCTTCCCAGCCATGGACTGCAAATTCCGCGCTGTCGGCAATCGCGATGGTCAGCCCGGCAAACACCAGCTCCACTGCGCCCGAACGGACCGAGCCACCTTCCGGCACTTCCACTGCCAGCCGTGCGCTGCGAATCATCCGTCCCAGTTGCAGGTTGGCCTGATCGTCATAAGTCCCCGGGCAATCATGGAACCGCAGGGTGCGAATGCCGGGAAAGGCATCCAGCATCGCCTGGAACTGGGCCGGGCTGGCGCTGTCGGTAATATCGACCAGCGCGACCGTCTGGTCATCCAGCACACGGAAGGGGCCGAACCTGGCCAGCGATGCCTGTTCCGCGTCGGCCAGGGCACCCAGCACGAAACGGCTGGCCCCGCCCTGTTCGCTCCACGCGTTGTCGATCGCGTAGTTTTCCGCTGCCGCCGGCACAGACAAGCAGGCCGCAAACACGGCCAGCACGGCAGATGCATAAAAGGCGCGGCGGGACATGGTCCGCGAATGCAGCCCCACCCCTTCCCCAATGGTTGCCGAACACGGTTGCCGGTCGGTTCACCATGTTTGGAAAGACCGGTGATGGCACCGCTCCGGAGGCAACGGCTCGACAGGGGCGAACTACGTTGTATCACGTAGGTATAGAGGGGGAGTTAAGCTTGGTCGCACTGGTTTGCACGGTCGCCTACC
>JBARAF010000228.1:0-3726 GCA_049791695.1 Croceibacterium sp. | reverse complement strand
GGCGCTTGAATTCATGGCCGCCACACTTGTCGCAGGTATCCGCAACCCGGGGCTGCTTGTACCGGTCGTGATAGCCTTCGCCGCATGTAGCGCAGGTGAAGCGGCCGGTAATGCGATCGACCAGGGCATCTTCATCGACGTCGAGTTCGATCACATGGTCCAGCGAACGACCATGGCGAGCCAGGATGGTATCAAGCTGCGTCGCCTGTTCGGCAGTCCGGGGATAGCCATCAAAGATCGCGCCCGTGTCCGGGCCCATCGCTTCCAGTTCGGCATCGATCAGCGCGCTGACGATCTCGTCCGACACCAGTTCGCCGCGATCCATCACTTCCTTGGCGCGCAACCCGACCGGAGTCTGCGCGGCCACAGCGGCACGCAGCATGTCACCGGTGGACAGTTGGCGCATCCCGTGGAGATCGACCAGGCGGCCAGCCTGGGTACCCTTACCCGCGCCCGGCGGTCCGAGAAGGATGATGTTCATGACCACTCCCCTGTCAGGCGTGTCTGCGCCTTAGCGCAGCCGCCCCTTCAACTTCGCCTTCTTGATCAGATCGCCATACTGGTGCGCCAGCAGGTGCGACTGGATCTGGGTAATCGTGTCCACGGTAACGTTGACGACGATCAGCAGGCTGGTCCCGCCCAGGAACAGCGGCACGCCAGTCTGGGCGATCATGTATTCCGGCAGCACGCAGACCAGCGTCAGGTAGGCCGCACCGATCACGGTGATGCGCGTCAGGACGTAGTCGAGATAGTCGGAGGTCCGCTTGCCCGGGCGGATGCCCGGGATGAAGCCGCCATTCTTCTTCAGGTTCTCGGCCGTTTCTTCAGGATTGAAGACCACTGCCGTGTAGAAGAAGCTGAAGAAGATGATGCCCAAGCCATACAGCGCCAGGTACAGCGGTTTGCCGTGCCCGAGGTACTGGTTGAGCGCCTGCAGCACGTCATAGGCGGCACTGTCGGTGGATACCGAATTGCCGGCAAACTGGGTGATGGTCAGCGGCAGCAGCAGCAGCGAACTGGCAAAGATCGGCGGAATAACGCCCGCCGTGTTCAGCTTCAGCGGCAGGTGCGAGCGGTCCGCCTGCATCATGCCGTTCTGGCTGGCACGCTTCGGGTATTGCACCAGCAAACGACGCTGCGCGCGTTCCATGAAACTGATCAGCAGGATCAGGCCCACGACCATCGCCACGAACGCGAAAATCACGATTGCGCTGATCGAACCGCTGCGGCCACCTTCGAACACGTTGGTGATGAAAGTCGGGAACTGGGCGACAATGCCGGCCATGATGATCAGCGACACGCCGTTGCCGATCCCGCGGCTGGTGATCTGTTCACCCAGCCACAGCAGGAACATGGTCCCGCCGATAAGGTTGATCACCGTGGTAATCTTGAATAGCAGGCCGGGGCTGACAACAGCCTGCAGCCCGCTTTGCGCGCCATAAGCTTCAAGGCCGACAGCCAGGAACCAGCCCTGCACCGCACACAGCAGCACCGCGCCATAGCGGGTGTACTGGTTCAGCTTCTTGCGGCCAGCTTCACCTTCTTTCTTCAACGCCATCAGCGACGGATGCAGGGCTGCAGCCAGCTGCACCACGATCGACGCGGTGATGTAAGGCATCACGCCGAGCGCGATGAGACTCATGCGCTCCAGACTGCCACCCGAGAAGGTGTTGAAAAGATCGAGAATCCCGCCGCGCGTCTGGTTGTAGAGGTCGGCGAGGACCAACGGGTTGACGCCAGGGAGCGGCACGAAGCTGAGGAAACGGAACACGATCAGTGCGCCGATCGTAAACCAGATGCGCTGCTTCAGCTCCGTCGCCTTGCCAAAATTGGCAAAGTTCAGGTTGCTGGCGATGTTGTCGGCGCGTGATGCCATGTCGGAGTTTCAAGCCTTGCTGTGGGGCCAGCACGAGAGCCGGCCGCCATCTTGTAGAGCTAGCCCATATAGGGACGGTTCGGCAAAGTCGAACAGGTCCACGGGCGAAATCCCCGCCCGGGTGCCGGGCGGGGATCTTGATGCCTTACTTGGCCTGCTTGTTAGCCTCGCGGCGAGCGGTCTTCTTTTCGTGTTCGCTCGGCTGCGCAGCGGGAAGTTCGACCGAACCGCCGGCCTTTTCGACCGCTTCGATCGCACCCTTGCTGGCGCCGGTAACCTTGAACTGCAGTTTGGAAGTCAGTTCACCCTTGGCAAGCAGGCGCACGCCATTCTTGCCGCCACGGGCCACACCGGCCGCCTTCAGCGCTTCGTGATCGATCACGGCCTTGGCGTCCAGCTTGCCGGCATCGACCAGCTTCTGGATCATTCCGATGTTCACTTCGGCGTGGTCCTTGGAGAAGATGTTGTTGAAGCCGCGCTTAGGCAGACGCATGTGCAGCGGCATCTGGCCGCCTTCGAAGCCCTTTACGGCAACGCCCGAACGGCTCTTCTGGCCCTTCTGGCCACGGCCGCTGGTCTTGCCCTTGCCGGAACCGATACCACGGCCCACACGCATGCGGCGGTGGCGGGCTCCGGCGTTGTCGCGGATGTCATTCAGTTTCATGTCGTTCACTCGCTTTCGCTATGTTCGCGCTGATGGAAAGGCGGGCCCTTAGGGTAACCACCCCGGCCTGTCACCCCCCTTTCGTCACCGATTGCCCAATCTGTCAGCGCCCTACCCCAAGCGTCGAACCCGACACTTTGAACAGATCCGTCCAGCCAGCCAGTTTGAGCCGGGTGCGATCATCTACACATGGACCTCACCCAACTTACCCTGGCCGACAGTCCCAAACCGCCCCGGGAAGCCTGATGACGAGAAGGAGACCGGAGGCCGCCCCAAGTCAAGGTGATGTATCGGCAAAATCCGGAAACCAGGCATCAGCCCGCACTGCCGCAAACGCAAAAAGGGGCCGACCTCGCGGCCAGCCCCCGTTTGTTTCCAGGACGCCCGCAGGCGACCAGGCAATGTCAGTCGATCACGGCAACCATGTGCGGCAGCTTGGCGATCGCACCGCGCACTTCGGCGGTGTCTTCCAGTTCCACCACCCGGTGCATCTTGCCCAGGCCCAGACCGATCAGGGTCTGCTTCTGGTGTTCCGGGCGACGGATCGGCGAACCGATCTGCTTGATCTTGATCTTGGCCATTTGTCTTACTCCGCGATCGCAGCGGCGGCAGCTTCCGCCTCCGCTTCGCCCGCACCGCCACGACCCAGCAGGTCGGCGACCTTCTTGCCACGACGCTGGGCAACCGACTTCGGCGAAGTCTGGCTGGTCAGCGCGTCGAAAGTGGCGCGGATCATGTTGTAGGGGTTCGACGTGCCGATCGACTTGGTCACCACGTCGGCAACGCCAAGGCTTTCAAACACGGCGCGCATCGGGCCACCGGCGATGATCCCGGTACCGGCCGGAGCCGAACGGACATTGACCAGACCGGCGCCGAAGTGGCCCTTGCCGTCATGGTGCAGAGTCCGGCCTTCCTTCAGCGGAACGCGGATCATCTTCTTCTTGGCAGCAGCAGTCGCCTTGGTGATGGCTTCCGGCACTTCGCGTGCCTTGCCATGACCGAAGCCAACCCGGCCCTTGCCATCACCGACCACGACCAGAGCGGCGAAACCGAAGCGCTTGCCGCCCTTCACCGTCTTGGAAACGCGGTTGATGTGGACGAGCTTTTCGATCAGCTCTTCGCCACCATCGTCATTGCCACCACGGTTGTCGCGGTTGCCACCACGGCCGCGGCCACGATCGCCACC
>JBARAF010000227.1:0-1787 GCA_049791695.1 Croceibacterium sp. | reverse complement strand
ATGCCGAGGTGCTGCCGCTGTTCCGGCGGCTGGAAAACCACTGGGGCGGTGCCAGCGACTACCACGGCGGCCAGGGCCCGGTCGGCATCGTGCCGATGGAAGGGCCGGACATGGTCTGGGAACCGCTGCGCGATGCGGCGGAAGCGGCGGGCATTGCCTTCAATCCCGATGCCAACGGCGCGGTCCAGGATGGCATCAGCCGGATGGAATCGACCGTACGCGGCGGGCGGCGGTGCAGTTCGGCCCGCGCTTTCCTGCAACCGGCAATGGCGCGGCCAAACCTGACCATTGCCACCGGCTCGCTGGCCCGGCGGGTGCTGCTGGAAGGCAACCGCGCGGTCGGCATCGAATATGTCCAGGGCGGCGCGGTGAAGTCCGTGCGGGCGGAACGCGAGGTGATCCTTTCCGGCGGCACCTACAACACCCCGCACTTGCTGATGCTGTCGGGCATCGGCCCGGCGGACCAGTTGCGCCAGCATGGCATCGCCGTGGCGCATGACTTGCCAGGCGTGGGCGAAAACCTGGCCGAACATCCCAACATCATCAACGAATACGAACTGGCAGTGGACCGCGGCCTGACCCGGCATTTGCGGCTGGACCGGGCGGCCACGGCAGCGGCGCGGTGGTTTGCCACGGGCAGCGGGCCGTTCGCCTATACCGGCACTTGCGCCAATGTCTTTGCCCGCACCCTGCCGGGGCTGGACCGGCCCGACGTGCAGATGATGTGCATGCCGGTCAGCGGCAGCGCCGGGCTGTACCTGCTGCGGCGCGAGGTGCCGCGCCTGTCCGTGCGCACCGGATTCCTCCACCCCCGATCACGCGGGCACGTGCGCCTGCGCAGTGGTGACCCGCACGACAAGCCGCGCATCACGATGAACCTGCTGGCTGACCCCGCCGACATGGCCGGGATGCTGCGCGCCCTGGCGGTGAGCCGCAGCATCTATCGCCAGCAACCGATGGCCGCGCTGATCCGGCGCGAGCTGCTGCCGGGCGCAGAGCTGGCCAGCGAAGCGGACCTGACGGCCTATATCCGCGCCAACGCCGGGCACCGTTCCCACCCGGTCGGCACCTGCCGCATGGGAGTGGGCACGGATTGCGTGGTCGATCCGCAGTTGCGGGTGCGCGGGGTGGAGGGCCTGCGCGTGGCCGATGCCTCGATCATGCCCGCCCTGCCCAGTGGCAACACCAACCTGCCCGCCATGATGATCGGCGAAAAGGCCGCCGACCTGCTGGGTCATCGCGCCCCGGCTCAGGGCTGAGGGGCAGCGTCCCAGCCCAGCCCCAGCGCCTTGTTCACCGCGACATAGCTGCCGGTCAGCACCGCCGTGGCGGTTTGCAGGCTTTGCCGCGCCACCAGTGCCTGCCGATCCGCTTCCAGGCTGTCGGCGCGGGGGATCACCCCGGCGCGGTACCGCTGGCGGGTCAGGTCGGCCACGTGGGCGGTGGAATCGGCGATCCGCGCCAGCCCAGCCACCAGCTCGCGCTGGCGGCCGAAACGGGCGAGCGCATCTTCCGCATCGCGCAAGGCGCCCAGCACGGACTGGCGATACTTCGCCTCTGCCTCGTCCCGCGCTGCTTCCGCCTGCCCGGCGCGGGCATTGTTGCGGCCGAAATCGAGGAAGTTCCACTGGATCTGCGGCAGGGCGATGGCGGCGAGGTTGTCCAGATCCAGCAGGTCATCGGGCGAGGTGCCACCAAGGCCGAGAATGCCCATGAAGCTGATCTTGGGATAGCGCGCCGCCTCCGCCACGCCGATCCGCGCCGTGGCGGCGGCAATTGCCCGTTCC
>JBARAF010000226.1:0-6091 GCA_049791695.1 Croceibacterium sp. | reverse complement strand
GAAGAAGCCATCACAGGTCGCGCAGGCAGAAACGCCCTTGCCGCCCAGCGCTTCTTCACCCGGCACGCCCAGCCATTTGGCCTGCGCGCCGGTGGCAATCACCACCACGTCGCCGATATATTCGTCGCCGCTGTCGCCCACGGCGCGGAAGGGGCTGCCATTGGCCAGATCGACTTCGAGGATCGTGTCCCACATCATCCGCGTGCCGACGTGTTCGGCCTGGGCCTGCATTTCCTGCATCAGCCACGGGCCCTGGATCACGTCGCGGAAGCCGGGGTAGTTTTCGACATCGGTGGTGATGGTCAGCTGCCCGCCGGGCTGCAGGCCCTGCACCACGATCGGTTCCATCCCGGCGCGGGCGCCGTAAATGGCGGCGGTCAGGCCGGCCGGGCCGCTGCCGATAATCAGCATCCGCGTGGTGTGGGTGGTCATGTCCGCAAATCCCGTCGTCACAAAGTTAGCACGCTAATTACCTAGCCGCACCGATTCTGCAAGCGGGCAGCGTTGGATGCGAGATGGCATCGCCGCGCGCAGGGTCAAGCTTCGGCGATCATCGCCGCGGCCTTCTCCCCGATCATGATGCTGGCGGCATTGGTATTGCCGCCGACGATGCGCGGCATGACCGAGGCATCGGCGACCCGCAGGCCTTCCAGGCCGTGGACCTTCAACTGCGCATCGCACACCGCGTCTGCCCCGGTGCCCATCGCGCAAGAACCGACCGGGTGCAGCGCGGTGTTGACCGCAGTGCGCACCCAGGCGTCGATCTCCGCATCGCTCTGCACGGCCGTGCCCGGCAGCACTTCATCGCCCAGCACGCCCGCGACCGGTTCGGTGGCCCAGATCTCGCGAATCTGGCGCACGATCCGGCGGAAGAACGCGCGGTCATTTTCGGTTTGCAGCACGTTGTTGAGGATGCGCGGTTTGGATCGCGGGTCCTTGTCCGCCAGTTTCACCCACCCGCGCCCTTCGGGCCGCAATAGTACGCAGGCCATCGCCACCACGTTGTCGGCATGGCCCCGAATGCCGGGGAACCAGGGGCGGGCGAAAATGGTGGTCGGCTGGAACAGGCATTGCCCGTCCGGCCGTTCCAGATCCGGCCGCGTCTTGATGAAACCGTTGGCGGTGACCGGCATGTTGGCAATGCGCCCCTTGCCCAGCAGCATCCATTCCAGCATCGACAGGGTCAGCCGGTCAAACCGCAGGTCCGGGTTCAGCGTCACCGCGTAATCGGCCTTGGTAATCATCGCGATGCTGGGGTGATCCTGCAGGTTGCGGCCAACGCCGGGCAGGTCATGCACCACCGGGATGCCCATGGCGCGCAGTTCGTCCGCCGGGCCAATGCCCGACAGCAGCATCATCTGCGGGGTATTGTAGGCGCCGCCCGACAGGATGATTTCGCGATCCGCCACCAGCCGGTGGTCACGCCCGTCCTGCTGGTAATGCACCGCCACGGCGCGCCCGCGTTCCACTTCGACAAAAGTGGTCAGCGCGCCGGTGATGACGGTCAGGTTGGGCCGCTTCATGGCCGGATAAAGGAACCGCGCCGCCGTGCTGCCGCGCCGTCCCTTGTGGATGTTGATGTCGGGCGATCCCCAGCCTTCCTGGTCCGCGCCGTGGTGGTCAGCTTGCGTCTTGTAGCCGAGCTTGCGCACCGATTCCATGAACCGGGGGAACAGCTTGCCGTCCGGCACGTGCTTGGTCACCGACAGCGGGCCGCCTTTGGCGTGGTACTGGTCCGCCTCGCCCCAGTGGTTTTCGCTCTTCTTGAAGAACGGCAGGACGTCTTCGTAACTCCACCCTTCCAGCCCCAGCTGGCGCCATTCGTCGTAATCGCGCGGGTGGCCGCGGGCATAGAGCATGCCGTTGATCAGGCTCGATCCGCCCAGCCCCTTGCCGCGCGGCTGGCGGATGCGGCGGTTGTCGGCGAAGGGTTCTTCCTCGCCCATGTAGCTCCAGTTGAAGCGCGGATCGGCCATCACCATCGGGAAGGCGATCGGCATCGACAGCAGCGGGTGCCGCTCGCGCTTGCCGGCTTCGATCAGGGTAACGCGGACGTTCGGGTCTTCGCTCAGCCGCGCGGCGACGACTGCGCCAGCCGATCCTGCGCCAACGATGATGTAATCGGTGCTTTTCATCTGCCTTGAACCTTCGAAATCCCTCCCCCGCCGGGAGAAGGTTGAGCGGGGTGCGCGGCTGGAGCCGGTCCCGCACCCCCAACTCCTCCCGGGTGGGGAGGAGGGATACGTTACTGGCTGCTGCTGAAGCGGCCGGATTTGATGGTTTTGATCTTGCCGCCTTCGGTGCGGTACATGTTGATGCTCTGCACCACCCGCACATCGCCCGCCATGGTTGGCCAGACTTCGAAATCCGGCCAGTCCTTGACCGTGGTGAACGTGGTGCGGGTGTGCAGCGCCGCACCATCGGGGGCCACGATCAGGTCCAGCACTTCCAGCTTTTCCTCGATATGGTCGAACACCCGGGTGTAGAAATCGACGATACCCTGCGGCCCGATGATCTGCTTGCGATCACCCAGGTTGAATTCGACATCATCGGCGTAGAAGCGGCTGAACCCGGCAAAATCTTGCGCGTTGAACGCGGCGAGATAGGTCAGGAAATCATCTTTGGTCATGCTGCTTCCTTCTCCACTGGTGCGAGCGAGCGCCCGCGGATGATGTCGCTGGCTTTTTCCGCGACCATGATTGTCGGCCCGTTGGTGTTGCCGCCCGGAACATCGGGCATGATACTGGCATCGACCACGCGCAGCCCCGCA
This sequence comes from Croceibacterium sp., assembly GCA_049791695.1. Lineage (GTDB taxonomy): Bacteria > Pseudomonadota > Alphaproteobacteria > Sphingomonadales > Sphingomonadaceae > Croceibacterium_C. The sequence goes on along the minus strand of JBARAF010000226.1, from coordinate 3,321 downwards.
ATGCCGCGCACGCGCAGTTCGGCGTCGACCACGGCATTGGGGCCGGTGCCCATCGCGCAAGTGCCGACCGGGTGCTGGGTGGTCCCGGCGGTGGCGCGGATATGGGCGTCGATCGCCTCGGCGCTCTGTACCTCGGAACCGGGGATTGTTTCACGCTCGATCAGCCCGGCCATCGGCTGGGTGCCATAGATCTGGCGGGCAATCTTCAACCCGGCGCGGGCGGTGACAAGGTCCGCTTCCTGATCGAACAGGTTGAGCCGGATGGCCGGCAGGTCATGCGGATCGGCCGATTTCAGGTTCACCCATCCGCGTGACTGCGGATGCAGCAGGATCACGTCGGCGGAAAAACAGTGCGGCGGGCTTTTGACAATGCCGGGGAACCACAGGTGCGCGGTCAGCTTCACCGGGTTGCTGAACAGCTGGATGTCCGGCTGGGCCAGTCGCTGGTCGGTTCGCAGCATCGGGTTGGCGCTGTTCAGCTGGCGGGCGAACGGGCCGGTGCCGAACAACTGCCACTGCATCACCGCGCGCGCCGCCCGGTCGAAGCGCAGCTGGTTGACGAAAGTCAGCGGGCCATTGGCGGCAAATTCCAGCGGCACGCGCGGATGTTCGCCCAGGTTGCGGCCGACGCCCGGCAAGTCATGCACCACGTCGATGCCGGTTTCGCGCAGATGCTGCGCCGGGCCGATGCCCGACAGCATCAGCAGCTGCGGCGAATTGTAGGCCCCGCCGCACAGGATCACCTCGCGGTTGGCTTTCGCCATGCGCACTTCGCCGCCCACTTCGTATTCGACCCCGGTGGCGCGGCCCTGTTCCACGATCACCCGGCGGGTGAGGGCGTGGGTGACCACGGCCAGGTTCGGCCGCTGCATCGCCGGTTTCAGGTAGGTTTCGTAAGTGCTGGCGCGGCGGCCGCGTTCGTCGATGGTCAGTTCCACCAGGCTGCCGCCTTCCTGCGCGCCGTTGTGGATGTCGTCCGTCACCGGGAAACCGGCGTTGGCGATGCTGCCCATCAGTTCGTCATGCAGCAGGTACTGCGTGTTGTTCTTGGTCACCGGCAGCGGGCCATCGTGGCCGTAATCGGCGTTGTCCGTGCGCCAGCTGCGTTCCATCCGGCGGAAATAGGGGAGGACGTCCGCATGGCTCCAGCCGCGGTTGCCCATCTGCGCCCAGCGATCGTAATCGGCGGAATGGCCGCGCATGTAGACCATGCCGTTGACGCTGCTCGATCCGCCCAGCAGCCGCCCGCGCGGCAGGAACAGCCGCCGGTTATCCAGCGTGGGTTCCGGTTCCGTCATCATCCGCCAGGTCAGTTCCGGTTTGAACATCGCCTTCATCATGCCCAGCGGCATGCGAATCAGGAACTTGTCCGCGCCGCCGCCAGCCTCCAGCAACAGCACGCGCGTGGCCGAATCTTCGGTCAACCGGGCAGCCAGAACCGAGCCGGCCGAGCCCGCGCCGACGATTACATAGTCGAAATCACCCTGCAGCGGGCCTCTCCCTCTTGTTCCTGCGACCAGTTTGGTATGTATCGCTTACAAATCTTATGCGCTGCCCCGCAGCGTCCGACAAGCCGTGGAGAGAGCCAAAATGACCGACCAGACCCAGATCGAAAATCGCATGGAGGTGTTCCGCGCCCGTTGGCAGGGCAAGGTCGGCAAGATGCTGATCGGCGGCGAATGGCGCGAAGCGGCCAGCGGTGAGACCTTCAGCACCGAAGATCCCTCCACCGGGGAAAAGCTGGCCGATGTCGCCAGCGCCGGGCAGGAAGACGTCGATGCCGCCGTGGCCGCCGCGCGCACCGCGTTCGAAGGGCCGTGGTCCAAGGTCAAGCCGCAGGAACGCGCCCGCCTGATCAACCGGCTGGCCGACCTGATCGACCAGCATGGGGACGAGCTGGCGCTGACCGAAACGCTGGACGTCGGCCGTCCGATTGCCTTTTCGAAGATGGTTGATGTCGGCGGCGCTTCGGGCCAGCTGCGGTACCAAGCCGGCTGGGCGACCAAGCTGGAAGGGGCCACCAACGAAATTTCCGCGCCGGGCGAATGGCTCAGCTACGTGCTGCGTGAACCGGTTGGCGTCTGCGCCCAGATCGTGCCGTGGAACTTCCCGTTGGCGATGGCGGCGGGCAAGATCGGCCCGGCGCTGGCCGCAGGCTGCACCGTGGTGCTGAAGCCGGCGGAACAAACCCCGCTTTCCACCATCCTGCTGTGCGAATTGGCGCTGGAAGCGGGTTTCCCGGAAGGCGTGATCAACCTGGTGCAGGGTTACGGCCGGACTTCGGGCGCGATGCTGGCCAGCCACATGGATGTGGACAAGGTCGCCTTCACCGGCAGCACCGTCACCGGCAAGGCGATCATCGATGCGGCCAAGAGCAACTTCAAGCGCGTCAGCCTGGAACTGGGCGGCAAGTCGCCGACCTTCATCTTCGCCGATGCGGACCTGAAGAAGGCGATCCCCGCCGCCGCGATGGGCATCTTCTTCAATGCCGGGCAGGTTTGCGCCGCCGGTTCGCGGCTGTTCGTGGCCGAAGAAGTGGCGGACGAAGTGCTGGCGGGCATCGCCGGCATGGCCAAGATGCTGCGCGTCGGCCAGACGCTCGATCCCGAAACCGTGATCGGCCCGCTGGTCAGCCAGCTGCAGCTTGATCGCGTCACCAGCTATATCGACAGCGGCCGCAGCGAAGGGGCCAATGTGCTGGTCGGCGGCGGGCGCAAGGACGGGCCGGGCTTCTTCGTGGAACCGACCGTGCTGGTCGATACCGAAGCGACGATGAAGGTGCGCGCGGAAGAAATCTTTGGCCCGGTGCTCTGCGCCACCCGCTTTTCGGGCGAAGACGACGCCGACCGGCTGGCGCGGCTGGGCAATGAAACCCAGTTCGGCCTGGCGGCCAGCATCTGGACCCGTGACATCGGCATGGCCCACCGCCTCGCACGCCGCCTGAAGGCGGGGACGATCCGCATCAACGGTTCGGGCGGGGTCGATCCGGCGCTGCCGCTGGGTGGCTTCAAGGCCAGTGGCTGGGGCCGCGAAAACGGCAAGGCCGGGGTGGAAGCCTACACCGAACTGAAGGCGGTTTCGGTCTGCCTCGATTGATGGGAACGGGGCGGCTGCGCGCCGCCCCTTCCGCTTACTTCCCGGTCGCGTCGAAGCTGAAGCTCAGGCTCACGGCCTTGTCCAGCCCCTCGGCGCTTTCGCCGGTGCCGACGCCAAAGGCGCTGCGGTCGATGCTGCCGCTGCCTTCGACCTTGCGCTTCAGCCCTTCGCCCGACAGCGTGAAGCTGATCGTTTGCGGCTTGCTCGCGCCCTTCAGGCTCAGGG
>JBARAF010000225.1:0-2079 GCA_049791695.1 Croceibacterium sp. | reverse complement strand
GTGCTAAGCCAGGCGCACAACTGGTACGTCCCCGCTCGCCTGACGCCGGAGATGAACCGCACGCTGGCCACCACCGAGACCCCGTTCGGCACCGTCGTCACCCCACTCGCCTTCCGCCGCGAACGCGGTGCCTCCCGGCGCGGCGCGGCCAGCGAATGCCCGCCTGCCACCATCCTCTCCCACACCGCCGTGCTGCGCCTGCCCGAAGGCCGGGCGATCAGCATGGTGGTGGAATGCTATACGGCGGCGAATGTGCGGTGATGGCCCGGCTGGGCTGACGCACCGGCGTACGTCGGTTGGGGCGCGGCAAACGGACGCTTTCGTAATTCGGGACAATCAGCTTTCTGACATCGCCACGATTAGCGCATCAGCTCCGTCCGCAATGCCTGCCGCAAAATCTCCACTCCGGAAACTGGGGATGATCGTGTCGCGGATTATCTGGCCAACCAAGGCATCCGGTACCCGCTTTGCCATCCCATAGCCGGTGGCGATGCGTACCTGACGTTCATTAGGGGCGACGAGCAGCACGACCCCATCATTCCTTTCGGCTGAGCCCACTCCCCAGCGACTGAACAGATCCCAGGTGTAATCGGCAATGTCCTCTCCGCCGAGGCTCTGGACCGTTACCACAACCAAAGCGTGACCAGTCCGCCGGTGGAACTGGATCAGCTGGTCAACAAGCTTCTGCTCTTCAGCCGGGTCGAGCAGATTTGCCGCATCCAGCACCGGGCCAGCCGGGCGATCCAGCCGATAAGCGGACCCGTGTTGCGCGGACCGGTCGCTGCCTGCTGCTCTGCTTCGGCGCTTGAGCATGATCCGCCAAACACGAGCAGCAGCGGCAGCAGGAAAGTCCATTTCATCGTCATAAGCTGCGCGGCCTGTGCCCACCCGTCAATGCGATAGGGCAGAATTGGCGAACAATGCACGGCAAGGCTGCGGATCGAACCGCGCTAATCCGCGTTCTGCAAACCGGGGGTCTGGTCGGATCATGGAGCCCCCGAATGCAGCGTTTCTTTGCCGGTATTGCTTCCCGCAGCGCCTATCTGATGGGCCACCCGATGGCGTTCCTGATTTCAGTGCTGCTGTGCCTGCTTTGGGCGGGTACCGGGCCGGTGTTTCACTATTCGGATACCTGGCAACTGGTCATCAACACAGGCACGACGGTGCTGACCTTCCTCGCGGTGTTCCTGATCCAGAACAGCCAGAACCGCGACGGCGCAGCGATCCAGGCCAAGCTCGACGAAATCCTCCGCTCCACCGCCGAAGCGCGCAGCCAGTTCGTGGGCATCGAACACCTGACCGACCTGGAGATTAATCAGCTCAAGGCCGCTCTTGAGCGCGAGGTGCTGCAGGTCAGCAAGGGTGAGCCGGATGATGCCGAGCAACCGACGGTGGAAGAGTTACTGCATATTGGCGGGGAGCAGGGGGATGATGCGCCTGCGGCAGATCAAGGCGCCCTTCCACGTTGATGTGCTGGGCACCGCCTTGGCAGGACGAAGTGCGAGGCGGGTTAGCCTCTATGCTGGATTAGGTGGGCATCCTTTAGCCGGGACGGATATCGCATTTGGGTGACGCTATCGGCTTCAACGAAATCATCCGATCCACAACGTATTCCGACGGCGAGCCACTAAGGTGGCCAAATCCAAGGCCCAAGATCTGGTGATGGCCTTCGAACTTCACCGAATAGGCAGCAACTGGCCAGGTTCCGTACCGGCTAACGAAAATCCCTGAGTTGCGGTTTGCCGCGATGAACTTCCCTGCCTCACTGTCTGCGCGCGGATAATAGGCAAGCCAGGGCGCATCGTTGAACTTGGGGGTACAAGCTGACGAGATGCCCTCTCCCTCGAAGAATCTCGAACCTTCAAACAGGTCGATCCAAGTGCCCTCGATCACCCGCGTCCGTTGCTGAAAAAGCACTAATGCGACCAGCAGCGCTCCTGCGGCCGCGGTGAGCAGGACAGCTGCTCGCGTTAGCGCCACTCGTTTCATGCCCATTGGATGCACCGAACAACGAATGCCTGCAATAGGCCGGGCACCGCCCAGCCCAAACGAAAGGGCCGGTGGATCGCTCCACCGGCC
>JBARAF010000224.1:0-6559 GCA_049791695.1 Croceibacterium sp. | reverse complement strand
CCGAAGGACTCACCCTGTGGATAAGTCAGGGGGTTTCGGTTTGATGGGTGAGTTGACGAAAATCCGCGCGCCGCGCGCCGCGAAAGCTGCCGCGCGGCCTGCCGTGCGCAAGGAAGACCTGCCGCTGGGCCAGATCCTGCCCGGCGACTGCGTGGAAGCGATGCGTACGCTGCCCGATGCGAGCGTGGACCTGATCTTCGCCGATCCGCCGTACAACCTGCAGCTGGGTGGCGATCTCAACCGCCCGGATGGCAGCCATGTGGATGCAGTTACCGACCATTGGGACCAGTTCGACAGCTTTGCCATTTATGACAAGTTCACCCGTGAGTGGCTGTCCGAAGCGCGCCGCGTGCTGAAGCCGGATGGCGCGATCTGGGTGATCGGCAGCTATCACAACATCTTCCGCGTCGGCGCGATGATGCAGGACATGGGCTTCTGGCTGCTGAACGACATCGTCTGGCGCAAGTCGAACCCGATGCCTAATTTCCGCGGCACCCGCTTCACCAATGCGCACGAAACGCTGCTGTGGGCGAGCATGGGCGAAAAGGCGAAGTACCACTTCAACTACCGCGCCATGAAGACGCTGAATGACGAATTGCAGATGCGCAGCGATTGGGTGATCCCGATCTGCAGCGGGCAGGAACGGCTGAAGAAGGGCGGGACCAAGGTCCACCCGACGCAGAAGCCCGAAGCGCTGCTGTACCGCGTGCTGCTCGCGACGACTGAAGCGGGCGACGTGGTGCTGGACCCGTTCTTCGGCACTGGCACGACAGGCGCCGTGGCCAAGCGCCTTGGCCGCGACTGGATCGGTTGCGAACGCGAAAGCGGCTATCGCGACGCTGCGATGGAACGCATCGAAAGCGCGCTGCCGCTGGATGAAAGCGCCCTGAAAACGATGCAGAGCAAGCGCGACCAGCCGCGCGTCGCCTTCGGCTCGGTGGTCGAATCCGGGCTGCTGCCCGCCGGGACCGTGCTGTTCGACAAGCAGCGCCGCTGGTCCGCCGCCGTGCGCGCCGATGGTTCGATTGCCTGCGGGGCGGAACTTGGTTCCATCCACGGCGTCGGCAAGGTGCTGCAAGGCGCGCCCAGCTGCAATGGGTGGACATTCTGGCACCTTGAACACGAAGGCACGGTCAAGCCGATCGACGCCTTGCGGCAGCTCTATTTGCTCGCCATCGAGGATTGATGGACAGACTCTATATCCAGCCGCTGACCACCGTACCTTCGCCGCAGTCTGTCGCCGGCGATGCGGTGCGGCTGGCGGGCGGCATGGCCTTTGCCCACTTGTTTGCCGTCATTGTTACGCGCGGCGGTTCGGTTATCGGCCGCGACCTGGTGACCAGTGCCGGCATGGCCGATGCGCTCGCCCGCCTGCCGGGTGATCTGGGTGCAGAAGGGGAAGTGCAGTGGTCCAACCTGCGCCGTGCCCACCCGCCGCTGCAACTGGGTGAACGCACGATCCGGCTGGACCAGCCGCAGGTGATGGGCATCCTCAACGTCACGCCCGACAGTTTTTCCGACGGCGGCCAGTTCATGGACAATCCGGACGTGGCCCATGCCCATGCGGCCGAGATGCTGGAACAGGGCGCGGCGCTGATCGACATCGGAGGGGAAAGCACCCGCCCGGGTGCCGCAGCGGTGTGGGAAGGGGACGAGATCAAGCGCGTGATCCCGGCCATCGAACGCTGCGTGGCGATGGGCGCGGCGGTTAGCGTCGACACCCGCCGTCCGGCGGTGATGGAAGCGGCGCTGGCAGCCGGCGCGCACGTGATCAACGACGTATCCGCCTTGCGGCATGATCCGCGCAGCCTGCAATTTGCCGCGGCCAGCGGGGTGCCGGTGGTGCTGATGCACGCGCCGGGGGAAGGCGAGGACCTGCACGGCAATGCCAGTTACGGCAACGTGGTGTTCGATGTGTTCGATTGGCTGCGGGCTGCCCGTGATAGGGCAGTTGCGGCGGGCATTCCTGCCGAACGGATCGTGCTCGATCCCGGCATCGGCTTTGGCAAAAGCATGGCTGAGAACCTGGCGCTGTTGAACGCGTTGGCGCTGTTCCATGCGCTGGGCCACCCGGTGTTGCTCGGTGCCAGCCGCAAGCGGATGGTTGGTGCGCTGTCGAACGAAGCCCCCGCGCATCGCCGCCTGGGCGGCAGCGTGGCCCTGGCGTTGAAGGGGATGGAGGCTGGATGCCAGATCCTCCGCGTCCATGATGTCCATGACACAGTTCAGGCCCGCAATGTCTGGCGCGGCTTGCGCGATGCGGCGCTGACGGATTTCAGCGGGCTGGACTGATCGCCGGCGCCTTGTGCTGCTGCGGGCGAGGGTGCTTTACTGCGCCTTGCCGCAACAGCGGGGGAGGATACGCCGAATGTTCGAGATGCCGGGCCGCCTGTTGGCGGCAAGCCTGATCCTTTCCTCCGTGCCCGGCTGCGTCACCGCGCCCCCGCCTGCCTCGATGGTGCCTGCCTCAATGGTGGAAGTGACTACTGCGTGCAGCGCCTTGCCGGGCATGGCCTCTGCCTGCGGACCACGCGGGGCGGAAGACCTGATGGCCGTGCCCGGAGGGCGCTGGTTGCTCGCCAGCGGGATGAACCTGGGGGGCCAGGGCGGGCACCTGTACTGGATCGACAGGACCAGCGGCCGCAGTTTCGTGGCCTGGCCGGGCGGGGTAAAACTGGGTGAAGCCACTTGCGGGGCCCCCGGCGCGGAAATGTCGATCACCGGCCTGACGATCGATGGCAACCGCCTGCTGGCGGTTAACGGCGGTGGACGCAAGGCGATCGAACTGTTCGACATTACCGGTGGCGCGAGCAACCACCCGCTGCTGCGCTGGGCTGACTGCGTCCCGCTGGCCGCAGACACCAGCCCCAACAGCGTGGCGCGTATGGGTGACGGTACGCTGGTGGTGACCAGTTTCCTGGAACCGGGCGCGAGCGACCCGTGGGGCACGCTGGAGACGGGCGCTCCGCTGGGCCGTGTTCTGACGGCGGGACCGGACGGGGCGTGGCGCGCGGCTTTCGCACCGGAGCCGGACTGGGCTTGGCGCACGCTGGACCTCGGGCCGCTGTCAGGGCCAAACGGCCTCACCACGGCGGCTGATGGCAAGACCCTCTATCTCAGCGAATGGGGTGCCAGCCGGGTGCTGGTGGTGGAAGGGCTGGCCAGCGTCACCCGCCGCATCCCGCTGCCATTCCGCCCGGACAACATCCATCTGCTGCCTGATGGCAAGTTGCTGGTGGCAGGGCAGCAGGGCAGCCCCAGCGCGATCGGCAGGTGCGGGGCGCAGTGCCCGCTGCGCTGGTTCGTGGCCCGGGTCGATCCGGCCAGCGGCGCGGTGGAAGTGTTGATGGACCGGACCGGGAGTGAACAGGCCAATTATGCCACCGCGGCGCTGCCGATAGATGGCAAGATCTACATCGCCGTGCGCGGCGACAACCGCGTTCTGATACTGGATCAGAGCAAGTAGCCGCCGTCGCTGACCAGCACCGTACCGGTGATGGACCCGGCCATATCTGACAGCAGGAAGCCGATTTGCCCGGCAATCTCGGGCGCTGTGGCGAAGCGGCCGAGCGGCGTTGCGGCGGAGGATAGCGCCTCCATCGCCGCAGCGCGGTTGCCCCCGTGCTGTTCCACCATCTGCTGGAAAAACGGCGTCTGGTCCCAGATCGGCGTATCGACCCCGCCCGGCGCGATCACGTTGACGCGGATGCGCCGCGGTGCGCCTTCCTTTGCCGCCACGCGGCCCAGCTGCATCACGCCTGCCTTCGATGCGCCATAGCTGGCGGTGTCCGGTTCCGCCTTCAGGCCTGATACCGAAGCCGTCAGCACCGCTGAACCGCCGTCACGCAGCAACCGCAAGGCACAGCGCAGCGACAGAAACATCCCGTCGAGATTGATTGACTGCACGTGCCGCCATTCGGCCAGCGACATATCCGGGATGGAAGCCCCGGCGGCCACACCTGCATTGAGCACCGCGTGGTCGAGCGGACCTGCCTCAGCTTCTACTCGCTGCCACAAGGCCTCGTCGCTGACATCGCCCGGCAAGCGCAGGACCTCGCAGGGGAGGTTGAGGGCCTCGAGCCCCGCCGCATCGCGATCCACCAGCACCAGGCGGGCCAGGCCGCGGGCGACCAGCCACTGCGCGGTTGCCGCGCCGATGCCTGAAGCCGCGCCGGTAACCAGCGCTGCTCGTCCGGAAAAGTCGAAATCCTGTACCATCGCCGCAGCCTAGCCAGCCGACGGCCCACTGCAAGGGGTCAGGCGGCGCTTTCGATCCCGAGGTCAGTCAGCTTGCGGTAGAGGGTGGAACGACCGATGCCGAGCCGCCGGGCAACTTCGGTCATCCGTCCGCGATAATGGCCGATGGCGAGGCGGATTACGTCCGCTTCGATTTCTTCCAGCGGGCGCAGGTTGCCGTCACGGGTGTACAGCTGCACGCCCATGCCTTCCTGCGAATGGCCATTGGCATCCTGTTCGCCGAGCATTTCGCTCAATTGCGGGAAATCGGCGGAGGTCAGGGCATTGCCGTCACAGAACACCGCAGCGCGGAACAGCACGGCCTGCAACTGGCGGACATTGCCCGGCCAGTCGAAGGCGGCCAGCAGGTTCAGCGCGCCATCGGTGATACCCAGCGGGCGCAGGCCCGGCTGCTCGCCAATGCGGGCGAGGAAATGGCGCGTCAGCGCGGGCACATCGCCCGGCCGTTCGCGCAAGGGCGGAAGGGTAACCTGCGTACCGGTCAACAGATCCAGCAATTCCTTGCGGAAATGGCCCACGGCCACCAGGTCCGCCAGCGGCAGGTTGCTGGCGGAAATGATCCGCACATCAACCTTGAAACCGTGACTGGCGCCGATCGGGCGGACCAGCCTGGTCGCCATGAATTCCGCCAGGTGATCCTGCAAATCCACTGCCAGGCGGTCGACTTCGTCCAGCACCAGGGTGCCGCCGTCGCAGTTCTGCAACGCACCCACCTGTCGGTCGAAGGCACCGGGGAAGGCGCCCTTTTCATGGCCGAACAGGACCGATGCGAGCGAGCTGGCCGGGACCCCGGCAATGTTGATCATGCGGAACGGCGCCTTGGCGCGCGGCGATGCGAGCTGCATTGCGCGCACCAGCATTTCCTTGCCAGTGCCGCTTTCCCCTTCAATCAGCACCGAACCGTGTCCGCGGGCCGCCTTGGCCGCCTTGGCCAAGGCATCGCGGAACGGCGGGGCCGTGCCGACCATCGCGTCAAAATCCAGCACCATGCCCATCTTTTCAGTGAGCGGGGTCAGTTCATCCTGCGGCGTTTCGCGGGTGGTGGCGTTGCGTACGGCCTGCATCAGGCGGTCAGGCGCAACGGGCTTGACCAGGTAATCGGTCGCCCCGGCGCGCATTGCCTCCACTGCCAGCAGCGGGCTGGTGCTTGCCGTAATCATCAGGATCGGCAGCGCCGGGCGGCGGTCCTTCAGTTCAGCGATCAGCTCGCAGGCGGTATCGCCCGGAACCCATTGATCCAGGATAATGGCTGAAAGCTGCATTCCTTGCCGCGTGCCCAGCGTGGCGATGGCGGTTTCGGAATCCTTCACCACCAGCGTACGCCAGCCTTCACGCGCGGCAAGCGCGGTGATCAACCGGCTTTGCGCCGGTTCATCGTCAATCAGCATAAGAAGGCGCTGTTCGGCCTCGGCCATGCAATTCCCACCCATTTCGCGCATTTGCGGCATTAGCTTTAGCGCAAGGGGGTAAAGAGCCCATTAAGCTGCTTGAGCAGGCATGAATGCGGATATAGAGCGGATGAAACGGCAATAAATCTGACTGGAAGGAATGGGTTATGGAATCGGCCAACGACATGAAGGCGGCGGAACAGACCTATGGCAGCTTCATCGGTTCGCTGAAGTGGATCGTCCCGCTGATGGCGGTGGTGACACTGCTCATCGTCATCATCATTTCCTGATCGGATGCGCGGGGGGATGCGCATCGCCGTATTGAAGGATCGCGCCACGGGTGAAACCCGCGTGGCGGCGACCCCGGAAACGGTCAAGAAATTCACTGCACTGGGTGCAACCCTGGCGGTGGAACACGGTGCGGGGGTGGCGGCAGCCATCACCGACGAAGCCTATGCAGCGGCAGGGGCAGAACTGGGCTCTGCCGCGCAAGTGGTGCAGGGCGCGGACATCGTGCTGGGCGTTCAAGCCCCCGACGTGGCCCTGCTGACTGGTGCCAAGCCCGGCGCATGGGTGGCCGCCACGTTTGATCCGTTCGGCCAGTCGGGCCGGGTGCAGGCCTATGCCGCGGCCGGGCTGGAAGCGCTGGCGATGGAATTCATGCCGCGCATCACCCGTGCGCAAAGCATGGATGTCCTGTCCAGCCAGTCGAACCTGGCCGGGTACAAGGCAGTGCTGGCGGCGGCCAATGCCTATGGCCGCGCTTTCCCGATGATGATGACGGCGGCGGGCACGGTTTCGGCCGCGAAATGCTTCGTCATGGGCGTGGGCGTGGCGGGGCTGCAGGCGATCGCCACCGCACGCCGGCTGGGGGCGCAGGTTTCCGCTACCGACGTGCGCAGCGCGACGAAGGA
>JBARAF010000223.1:0-18647 GCA_049791695.1 Croceibacterium sp. | reverse complement strand
GCCTGCGGCAGGTCATTGGCCTGCATCGCCCGGGCAATGGCGATCATCTCCGGTTCAAAAGCCGTGGCGCGCACCGCGCTGACTTCGGCGTCCGACGCCTCGGCATCCTGGCCCAGTGCGCGCAAGGCCCGGCCCAGGTGGCGCCAGGCATCGGCATTGCGGGGATCGTCTTTCAGCACCGCCCGCAGGCGGCGCGCGGCCTCGGCCGGCTGGTCGCGCAGGAAACGGTCGATCTGGTGGGCGGCGGCTGCCTCTGGCGCGGACATGGAACTGCCTTATCATGGCACGCAAACAGGTCGCCACTGGAGATTCGCAATGCGCACTGCCCCTTTCGCCGGTTTGGCCCTGGTCATGGCTGCCACCGCCCCCGCAGCTGTGCAGGCGAAGGAGGCAAAAGCCTATCCGGTGGCAGAGGCGCAGGCACTGGCCCTAGCGCAGGAAACCATTGCCCTGCGATCTGTACAGGGCCCGGGCAACCGCACCATCGACGTCGCCCGCAGCTTCGAACGCGCGTTGCTGGCAGGCGGCTGGGCACAAAGCGATATTCAGATCGTACCGGTGGACGATACCGCTTATCTGATCGCCACCTGGCCCGGCAGTGACCCTTCGCTGGGCCCGATCGTGCTGTCGGCCCACATGGACGTGGTGGAAGCCAAGCCGGAAGACTGGGAGCGTGATCCGTTCACCCCGGTGGTTGAAAATGGCTACCTGTTCGGCCGCGGGGCCAGCGATACCAAGTTTGAAGCCTCGCTCGCCGTCGCGGCGCTGATTGAACTGCGGCGGCAAGGCTTCCGCCCGAAACGCTCCATCGTCGTCGCCTATTCGGGTGACGAGGAAACGACGATGAAAACCAGCAAGCTGATCGCCGAACGGCTGAAGGGCGCACAGCTGGTGATGAATATCGACGGCGCATCGGGCACCCTGGCGGAAGAAACCGGCCAGCCGCTGTACTGGTCATGGCAGGGCGCGGAAAAGACCTACATCGATTTCCAGCTGGAAGTGACCAACCCCGGCGGCCACAGCTCCGCCCCGCGGGCTGACAATGCGATTGCCCAGCTGGCCACGGCGCTGGAACGGATCGGTGCCTATCACTTCAAGCCGCAGCTGAACGACATCACCCGTGGTTATTTCGAAGCGGCGTCGAAGATCAATCCGGACCCGAAGCTGGCCGCCGCGATGCGCGCCTTTGCCGCCAATCCGGCGGATGAAGCGGCGATTGCCGTGTTGCGGGCGGACCCGGCGATGGTCGGCAAGATCGGCACCACTTGCGTGCCCACGATGGTCAGCGGCGGCCATGCGCCCAATGCCCTGCCCCAGCGCGCCACCGCCAACATCAACTGCCGCGTGTTCCCCGGCCATGCCAATGCGGAAATCCAGGCGGAACTGGAGCGTGTCGCAGGCGTCAGCGCAGTGAAATTCACCGACATCACCGGCGATACCGCGATTGCTTCCGAAGCATCGCCGGTGAAGCCGGAATTCATCGGAGCGTTTGAACGGGGGGTGCGCGCGGCCTGGGGCAATGTGCCGATCTATCCCAGCCAGTCCTCCGGCGCGTCGGATTCGATGTGGTACCGGGCTCTGGGCGTGCCCAGTTACGGCGCGGCCCCCAGCTTCACCAAGGACAGCGACGATTTCAGCCACGGGCTGAACGAACGCATCCCGCTGGTGAACGTGCGGCCCGGCATCACCTATTACAACGTGGTGCTGCGCGAACTGGCAAGCCGCTGATCGCAGCAGTGCGAGCGGTAATCCCTCTTGCCTTGGCCGGGCGAGCGACTAGGGCAAGTCGCCCGCAGGATCGACCGGTCAGGCGGGGTTCGAAGTCCGGATACGGAACCGCACGCCGCGCTGCCCATGAAGATCGCGTTCCTTTATAACCACGACCAGATCCACCAGGTCGCGCACAGCCTGCCGATTGCGGCGGCGCTGGCGCGGTTGGTCCCCGGTGCGGAAATCGTGCTGGCAGCGTCGAATGACCGGATCGCGGCTGAAGTGCGGCGACTGTGGGACCGGATCGGCCCCGCCCGCCCCGCGCCGATCACCATGCTGGGCCTGCAATCGGGCATCAGCCGGGCGGCAGACAAAGTGCTGGGCCGGGCCCTGCCCACCGGCAAGGTGCTGCTGTACCGCGACAACCTGGATTTCTTCCGCAGCCTGGATGCGCTGGTGGTGACGGAACGCACCTCGTTGCTGCTCAAGACCCGCTATGGCCTGGCCGACCTGCCGATCTTCCTGGCGGACCACGGCGCGGGTGACCGGGCAATCGGCTTTGGTTCTTCCGCCGCGCTGTACGATCACATCCTGGCCGCCGGGCCAAAGATCCGCGACCGGCTGATTGCCGATGCCGGGGTTGCGCCGGACCGGATCAGCGTGACCGGATACCCCAAGTTCGACCTGGCCGGATATGCACAGCCGCCGCTGCCGATGCAGGCCAACGGGCGGCCAACCGTACTGTACAACCCGCACCCGTCACCGCACCTGTCATCGTGGTACGCACAAGGGCAGGCCGTGCTGGAATGGTTTTACCGTTCGCCGGATTACAACCTTATCTTTGCCCCGCACATCATGCTGTTCCACCGCCGGCTGGCCGTGACGATCGACAAGTTGCGGATTTCCCGTGTCGGCACGGTTGCACCGCGGTTCCGGGAAGCAGACAACATCCACGTGGACCTGGGCAGCGTGGCATCGACCGACATGAGCTATACCACCGCGGCGGATATCTACCTCGGCGATGTCAGCAGCCAGGTGTACGAATTCCTGCTGAAACCGCGCCCTTGCGTGTTCATCAACGCGCATGGCCCGGTCGATCCGGCAGACCCGAATTTCGCCCACTGGCGGGCCGGCCCGGTCATCACCGGGGCAGACCAGCTGGGCGATGCGCTGATCCTGTCCCGGCAGGAACATGACAGCCGCTACCTCCCGGTGCAAAAGGCGCTGTTCGACCGGACGTTCGACCGTACCGACTTGCCAGCGGGCGAACGCGCCGCGCGGCGGATCCGCGAACTGGTGGAGGCCCGCGCTGTCCGATCCTGAACATCTCGACCACCTCGATCCAAAAGACGCCGTGCCGGAACATCACCCGCAGGGCCTGATCAAGCGCATCTTCGGCAACCTGGGCTGGCTGCTGGGGGGCAAGGCGGCCGCGGGCGTGATCAGCCTGGTCTACATGATCATCGCCGCCCGCGCGCTGGGGCCGCACGATTACGGCGTGCTGGTGCTGATCCACGCCTATATCCTGTCGGTTGACGGGCTGGTTAACTTCCCCGCCTGGCAGACCGTGGTCCGCTATGGCTATCGCCCGTTGCGCGAAGGGCGCTTTGCCGATCTGGTGGCGTTGATGCGTTTTACCGGGTCGGTGGAACTGGTGATCGGCGTGTTCGCGGTGGCGGCAGCAGCGCTGTTTTCCGGCTTCATCGGGCACAAGCTGGCCTGGCCGCCGGAAGCCTATGCCTTTGCCATCCCCTACAGCCTTGCGGCGCTGGCCAACACCCGGTCCACCCCGTCAGGGTACTTGCAACTGGTGCGCCGGTTCGACCTGCTTGGCTGGCACAATTCGGTTTCCCCCGCCGTCCGGCTGATCGGTGCCTTCCTGGCCGCTGCGCTGGGTTGGGGCCTGAGCGGGTTCCTGTGGGTGTGGCTGATCGCGGCGCTGTGCGAATTTGCTTCGATGTGGGTGTTCGGGCTGGTCGTGGCGCGCAAGAACCTGAACGGCGAGCGGATCATCGGCCCGGTGCGCGATTTGCGGCAGGAATTGCCGGGCGTCAGCCAGTTCATGATTTCGGCCAAGGCGGACAGCACCCTGTCACAGCTGGCACCGCAGATGGTGCCGCTGATCATCGGTTGGGTACTGGGCCCGGCGGCGGCGGGGATCTTCGCGATTGCCCAGCGCGCCACCAACGTGATCGCGCAACCGGCGCAGATCCTGGGCCAGGCGGCCTATTCCGAATTTTCCAAGCTGCTGTCGATCGATGCGGATTTCCCGGCGGTGTGGCGCGCGATCATCCGCACCGCCACCATTGCCATGTCCGCCGCCGCGCCGATGGTGCTGATCATGGTGTTCTTTTCCCACCGCATCGCCGTGCTGCTGGGGGGCGAGGAATTTGCCGCCGCCGGCGCGCTGATGGCCTGGCTGGGGCTGGCGCGGATGATCCAGATCATCATGCCACTGGCAGGCTCCGCGCTGGTCGCGGCGGGCCGCCCGGCGCTGTCGATCGGGTCCAGCTTTGTTGCCACCATCCTGATGCTGCCGCTGTTGCCGCTGACGCTGCACCAGTGGGGCCTGCAAGGCTGCGCCTGGTACCTAGTGGTGCAGGCCTGCATCGGTTCGGGCCTGTCGCTGGGACTGTTCCGCCTGCAATCGCGCTGGAAACGCCGCACGACTGCGTAACAAGAGGGGCCTAGCTGCCGCGCCAATCCAGCAATTGCCACCCGCGCGCCTGCGCCAGCGCGACCATTTTGGGCGAGGCGTTGACGGCAAAAACCTCGTCCGCCCAGTCACCCACGTGGACGTCCGAAGCGTGGTCACTGAAGAACCGCACGTGTGCCCCGGCGCGTTCGATCCCCGCCCGTTCCAGCGCCGCCTGCACCATGTCCAGTTTGGCCCGGCCATAACAGTTGGGCCCGTCGATCCGGTGGGTCAGCCGGCCCCCGCGCCAGTCCGGCTGGCTGGCCGCGACATGGGCAATCCCCAGCCGCCGGGCGAGCGGCTGGATATAAAGCGCAGGCGCGGCAGTGGCCAGGACCACGGTGCGCCCCTCCGCCGCCTCTGCCGCCAGCCGCGCGCGGGCCTGTTCGAACAGGCCACTGTCCGCCAGCTGCGCGGCAAATTCCTCCGCCACTGCCTCGGCCTGGGGTTGCGCCAACCCTTTGCCCAGCGCCACGCGGTGCATCGCCTGCTTCATCGCCTTGCGATCAATCAGTTTGGCTGCATAGGCGAGCGCCACCGGTACCAGCGCGGGCACCAGCAGCAAGCGCCAGGGTGCCAGCCGCCGCGCCGCGAACAGCAAGAACAGGCTGTAAGTCGGTTGCCGGGTAATCGTCCGGTCGACATCGAAGATCGAAATCCCGGTCATTATCCGCGCTGTTCCAGCAGCTGCGTCACCAGTTCATGGTCCGCCAGTTTGTCCACATCCACCCCGGCGCGGGCATAAGGGATCAGCACCGGCGCGGCGGAAACGCCGATCTTGCGGCCCAGCGCGCCGATCGCTTCTGCCACGTCCAGACGCCGCAGCAGCACCTTCAGCAATAGCACCGGGCCAAGGCCCCAGGCCAGCCGCCAGGGCTTCTTGCGGTGCACTTCCATCTGCTGCCAGTAATCGACCGCCGCCAGTGCGCGCGGGCCGGTCAGCGCGAACAGGTTGGCCCCGGTCACGTCCTCATCCGCGAAGCGCAGCCAGGTGCGGCGGGTGTCGAACTGTTCCGCCTCGATCGTGCGGCGGGTGACCAGCCCAATGGCCACGTCGCTGGGTGCGGCATGATCGATCACCCAGTCGATCATCGCATGGTCCAGCAGCACGTGGTCCGCCGTGGTCACCAGCATCGGCAAGCGTTCCGCGTGCCCGCGCACCGCCTGTGCGACCGACGTGGAAATGCCGCCGGTGGAAACCAGCGCCTGCACCTTCGGATGATCGCGGAACGGGGCAAAGTCCGGGTGGGCGAACAGCCGTTCCGGTTCCTGCGCCATCACGAACACGCGCCCGATGCGCGGGTGGCTGGTCAGCGTGGCGAGGCCATGGGCGGCCAGCACGCGCCCGGCTAGCGGCACCAGCGCCTTGGACTGCAGACCAAAATGCTGCGCCAGCGGGTCGCCGCCCGGCCGGTCACCCGCCAGCAGGATCGCGTTCCACAGAGTTGGTTCGGCGGGGATGGGTGTCTCGGTCATGGTCGCGCGGGCGCTCTACCCCATGCCCTCCCCATCGGGCAATCGCTTGACTCGTCCGGCGGGATTTATACAACTGCATAAAATCTGCGCCGGCAGCGCGGGAGAGGGGGAATCCATGCGCACACCAAAAGGCGTTTCAGCCACCACTTTCGCCGATGGCCTGGCCGAAATGACCGCCGCCATCGGGGCGGAATGGGTGTTCACCACCGATCCCGATGTGGATATCTATCGCGACTTCTATTCGGTCCTGTGGGACGAACCGGAAGAACGCGTCGCTTCTGCCGCGATTGCGCCCAAGACGGTGGAACAGGTGCAGGCCGTGGTCCGCGCAGCCAATGCGCGCGGCATCCCGCTGTACCCGATCAGCACCGGCCGCAACCTTGGCTATGGCGGATCCGCCCCGGTCTATTCCGGCAGCGTGGTGCTGGACCTGAAGCGGATGGACCGCATCCTGGACGTCAACGAAAACAACTGTTCCTGCCTGGTGGAACCGGGCGTTTCGTACTTCGACATGTACCGCCATCTGCAGGAAACCGGCTCCAAGCTGTGGATCGACGTGCCCGATCCCGGCTGGGGCAGCATGGTTGGCAATGCGCTTGATTCCGGCGGCGGTTACACCGCTGCGCCCTATCGCGGGCATTTTGAGGCGCAGTGCGGGATCGAAGCCGTGCTGGGCGATGGCGAACTGTTCCGTACCGGCATGGGCGCGCTGCCGGGTTCGGAAACCTGGCAGCAGTACAAGATGGGCATCGGCCCCAGCCTCGACGGGCTGTTCCGCCAGTCGAGCCTGGGGGTGGTGACCAAGATGGGGTTCTGGCTGTTCCCGCAGCCGGAAGCCTATCTCAACTGTTCGGTCGACCTGTTCCGTTTTGCCGATGTCGACCAATTGGTGTCGATCTTCAACGAACTGGAATATGGCAACGTGTTCAACGGCATGCCCAGCATCAGCAGCCCGGTGATGTCCCGTGGCAACCCGATGATGTTCCAGCCGATCCCGGAAGAGGACGAGTTCAACCGGCTTGTGACCGAAACCGGCCGGCCCGCCTGGCGCGGGTCCGCCAGCTTCTATGGCCCGGAAAAGGTCATCCGCGCGCAGTGGGAATATGTGCAGGAACGGTTCGCCCAGTTCCCCGGCGTGAAATTCACCGAAAACCAGTTCGTCAAACTGCCGCTGTCGCCCGCCGACATGGAGAAGGTTTCCAAGAACCGCTTCGGCATTCCGACGATGGAAATCTTCGCGGTCGGCTCGCAAGGGTCGGGCAATTTCAACCCCAGTGACGGGCACATCTGGTTTTCCGCGATCATCCCGCGCAGTGGCAAGGGGCTGGTGGAAGCCAACCGGGTGATGCGGCGCGAATGTGCGCGGCTGAACATCCCGCTGTTCATGTTCAGCCCCGCCGTCACCTGCTGGACGCGCAGCTTCGTGCTGTTCGCCGCCGTGCCGGTCTACAAGGACAAGGACAAGAACACGGCCTTGCGGGAAAGCGTGCTGGAAGTGATCCGCATCTGCGCGCAACATGGCTGGGGCGAATATCGCTGCCCGCCTGCATTCCAGGACGCAGTGATGGACAGCTATTCCTTCAACGACAACATCCTCCGCCGGGTGAACGAGAAGATCAAGGACGCGCTGGACCCCAACGGGATCATCTCCGCCGGGCGATACGGTATCTGGCCCAAACACTTGCGCGAAGGGAGGCAGGCATGAACCCCGCGAAGATTCCCGCCCTGCTGCTGAGCCTGGGCGCGCTGGCGCTGGGCATCGGCGCGGCCACCGCGGCGGAACAGCGCGGGGCCACCACCGCCCCCGCCCTGCAGCACGGCAAACAGGTGTTCGCCAAGTGGTGCGCGCCGTGCCACGGCCCTGCCCCCCGCCTGGCCGGAACCCTGGCGCTGCAAACGAAATACAAGGGCGAAACCCCGCCCGCGCTGGAAGACCGCACCGACCTGACGCCGGAAGTGGTCGCATACTTCGTGCGCACCGGCGTTGCGTGGATGGCCCCGTTCCGCAAGACCGAGATCAGCGATACGGACCTCGCCGCCATTGGCGCCTACCTTTCCGCCCCGATCAAGCAGCGCGGCCCTTATGCCCCGCAACTGGCCGCCGAAATGGCCGCCCGCCGGGGAGCCGGACAATGATCAGCCGCCGCGACATGCTCAAATGGGGCGTAGTCGCCCCCGCCGTGGCCGGGATGCCCGCCATGGTGCAGGCCGCCGTGCAGCAAAGACCGGATTCTTTCGGAATCGACGCGCTGGTGCTGGACCGCCGGTTCATGCCCGCGCTGGGCGAGCAGCCCAGGTTCACCGCCCCGGTCAAATGGATCGAAGGTGATGTGACCAAGCTGTGGTTCGAACAGCTGGACCTGCGCTGGCGGCAACCCGGCTTCGTGCTGGGCGGAGTGACCGGGCCGGATGCGCTGTGGGTGCTGGAAGTGCTGGCGCGCGACCGGGGCCGCCGGGTGACCGCGCGCAAGGTGCTGCCCCTGGCCGAAGGCGCGACTGTCGCCCCGGTCAGCTGGATCATCGCCCCGTACCACCCCAGCGTGAAGGGCTGATCCGATGGCCGTCCTCCCGCCCGACCTCACCCCCGCCCAGTTTGCCAGCCTGCTAGATGATCTGCGCGGTGCAGTGGGTGCCGACTACGTCTGGTCGTCGGACGAAGACCTGTTCCCTTATCGCGACAGCTTTTCCCCGGTGTGGGGCACGCAGGAAGAACGCCATGCCTCCGCCGCCGTGGCCCCGGCGGATGTGGAACAGGTGCAGGCGATTGTCCGCGTGGCGGGCAAGTACAAGGTGCCGCTGTTCCCGATCAGCACCGGCAAGAACTTTGGCTACGGCGGCCCGTCGCCCAACGTCTCCGGCAGCGTGGTGCTGGACCTGAAGCGGCTGAACCGCGTGCTGGAAGTGGATGACAAACGCCATTTCGCGCTGGTCGAACCGGGCGTGTCGTACTTCGACCTCTACCGCCATATCCAGGACCACGGATTGAAGGTGATGATCGATTGCCCCGATCCCGGCTGGGGCAGCCCGATCGGCAACGCGCTGGAACGCGGCATCGGGTACACCATGCCCCATTTCCGCGACCACTTCGGCGCGCACTGCGGGATGGAAGTGGTCCTGCCCGATGGCGAGGTAATGCGCACCGGCATGGGCGCGCTGCCGGGCTCGGACAGCTGGCAGGAATACAAATACGGCTTCGGCCCCGATCCGGCGGGTCTGTTTGCGCAAGGCAATTTCGGCGTGGTGACCAAGATGGGTTTCCGGCTGATGCCGCTGCCCGAATATTACTGCACCGGCCTGATTACCGTGCCCAGACGGCGCGACTTCGTGAAGCTGGTGCAGCACGTCAATTACCTGTCCGACAGCGGCCTGATCGGCGAAATCGAATATGGCAGCCCGCTGCGCGCCAAGATGGGCGATCCGGCGTTCCTCGCCCTCATCACCAAGACCGGCGGGCCGTCGGATGCGGAAATGGACGAAGCCGCCAGCCAATTCGGCCTGCACAACTGGCAGGTGGAACTGCAGTTCTTCGGCCCGAAGGCAACCACGCTGGAAAACTGGGCCTTCGCCAGGGATCGCATCCTGTCCGACATTAACGGCGCGCTGGCGTTCGAGGGCGAACACTTCCCGCTGCCGGCGACAGAAGCGCAGCTGGACAATACCGGCCAACCCTACCCCACCAGCATCAAGCGCCGCCGGTCGCTCGGCGTGCCCAGCCTGGGGGAATGGAAGATCGTGCGGGATGACGGCCATATCGGCTTCTTCCCGGTACTGGCCCGCACGGGCGAAGCGGTGTTCGAAATGCAGCGGGTGCTGGGCGATGCGATGAAGGAATTCCCCACCTTGCCGCCATTCTTCAACGCGCTGACCACACCGCTGATGTGGCATACCCACACCTTCCAGATGGTCTTCGCCCCTTCGGTCAAGCACGACGACCCGGCGCACAACGCAATCAGCCATGCGGCGATGATCAAATGCGTAAAGGTGGCGGCGGAACACGGCTGGGGCGATTACCGCGCCGCGCCGGTGTACCAGGATGCGGTGTCGGACACTTACAGCTTCAACAACCACGTGCTGCGCCGTTTTCACGAACAGCTGAAAGATTCCATCGACCCCGATGGCATCATCGCGCCCGGTCGCGGCGGCATCTGGCCAAAGCGGTTCCGCAAGGGAGCCGGGGCATGAAGCGCGCGCGCATCGCCCTTGCCGCCGCCGCGCTGGCGCTGACCGCCACGGCCCTGTGGGCGCAAGAAGGCCGGCGTGTCCCCGCCGCGCCCGTCGTGCGACTGGTCAAGGCCGACCTGCCCGGCCGCACCGCGTTCGAACACCAGTGCGCCCCGTGCCACGGGGCCGGTCACGGCACCGATGGCGCGCCGGTGCTGCCCGCCGTGGCGGCGCTGCAACGGCGGTACAACGGCGATCCGTCACCGCTGCTGGAACTGCGGCCGGAGATCGAGGCGGATTACGTCCGCCTGTTCGTGCGCAACGGCGTTGGCGCCATGCCCGCCTTCCGCAAAAGCGAGCTGACCGACACGCAGGTGGACCAGATCGCTGCCTATCTGCGGGCTACCGCCAAGGCCAGCGGCGCTCGCTAGGCGGTTCGTTTCGCCACGGGTCAAGACAAGCGCGCCCGAAGCTGCTTTAACCTCCCGCAAAACAAGATTTGGGGGAGAGATTTATGGCACGTCGCACCTTTGGCTGGGCCATGTCCGGCACTGTGCTGGCCGCCTTGCTGGGCACGGTCGCCGTGGGGCAGTCCAGCACTCCGACCAGCGCCGAAGGTCAATTGGCCGCCGGGCGCCGGGTCTATGCGCAGAACTGTGCCGCCTGTCACGGCGCGCAGCTGACGGCAGGGCAGTTCGCGCCTTCGCTGAAAGGGCCGGAATTCCAGGCGAAGTGGGGCAAGGCCCCGCTGGCGGACCTGGCCGAATATATCCAGACCTCCATGCCGCCGGGCAATACCGGTGGCCTGCCGCAGGAAAGCTATCACGCGCTGGCGGCGTTGCTGTTCAGCGAAAACGGCGGCGCGCTGACCGCCCCGGTGGCAGAGGCGAACCTTGCCGCGCTGGCCGTGCCGGTGGCCCCGGCCCAGCCGGGCGTGGAAGGGGAGGCTGCGGTCGGCGGGCTGTCCAAACGGTACCCCCTGCCGGCCGGGCCGGTGATCCCTGATCTGTTCGCCAATTACACCCCGGTGACCGAGGCGATGCTGAGCAATCCGGCGCCGGAAAACTGGCTGACCTGGCGGCGCAGCCATCAGGGGCTTGGCTATTCGCCGCTCAATCAGATCAATACCGGCAACGTGGCCGACCTGCGGATCGCCTGGGCGCAGGCGCTGCCCGCCGGGGTCAACATGGCCGAACCGCTGGTGCGTGACGGGGTGCTGTACAGCTTTGGCTATGGCGACCAGGTGTTTGCCTTCGATGCTGCCACCGGCCGGTCACTGTGGCGGTATCAGCGCCGCGTGCCGGAAGGGACGCAGCTCGGTTCGCGCAAGACTTTGGCCCTGTGGGGGGACAAGATCTATACCTCCACGTCCGACAACCACATGGTCGCGCTGGATGCCCGCACCGGGCGGCCGGTATGGGACGTGACGATTACCGACAAGCCCGGTTTCCGTAATCCCGGTGGTCCGCTGGCAGCCGATGGCGTGATCATGCAAGGGCTGGCCACGCAGGAAGACGGCGGCGGCCTGATCGCCGCGTTCGATGCCGAAACCGGCAAGCACCTGTGGACTTTCGACACCGTGGCCAAGCCCGGCCAGCCCGGCGGCAACAGCTGGAACGGCCTTGCCGCCGAAGATCGCCACGGCGGTTCCGTCTGGACCAGCGGCACCTATGATGCGGCCAGTGGCCTGGCGCTGTGGGGCGTCGCCCAATCTTACGACACCGGCCCCTTGCGCGATCTGAAGCCGGGGCAGAACAACGATGCGCTGTTCACCAATGCCACGCTCGCCTTCGAACCCCGGACCGGCAAGCTGAAGTGGTATTATCAGCACATGAAAAACGACCAGTACGATCTGGACTGGGTGTTCGACCGGGTGATCGGCACGCTGGAAGTGGGCGGCAAGGCCCGCCGGGTGGTGATGACCAGCGGCAAGGAAGGGCTGTTCGACGCGCTCGACGCCGATACCGGGCAGTACCTGAAAACCGTGGATATGGGCATCCAGGATTACATCATCGCGATCGATCCGGTGACCGGGGTGAAGACGCCCGATCCGGCCAAGCTGCCGGGGCGTGACAGGGGCACGGTGTTCGTCTGCCCGCACGGCGGCGGTGGCCGCAACTGGAGCCCAACCAGCTTCAACCCCGACAGCCGCCTGCTCTACGTGGTGGCGCGCGACGTGTGCATGGACATGATCCCTGCCCCCAGCGGCCCCGGCTTCCTGACCACCGGGGTCAACATCCAATATGCCCCGCCGCCCGATGGCGATGGCAAATACGGCGTGCTGCAATCAATCGACATGCAGAACGGCAAGGTGAAGTGGGAAGTGCGCCGGAGGCAGACCTTCAACATGGGCGTGCTGACCACGGCCGGCGGCGTGCTGTTCACCGGGGCGATGGACCGGCAATTCCTCGCTTATGACCAGCAGACCGGCAAGGAACTGTGGCGCACCGGGGTGGCGGACATTCCCAATGCCAGCCCGATCACCTATTCCGTGAATGGCAAGCAATACATCGCCATCGTCACCGGCCACGGCAACCCGCTGGCATCCGGCATCCGCGACGTGATCCCCGAAACGCAACTGCCGCCGGTCAATTCCAGCACGCTGTACGTGTTCGCGCTGCCGGACGCGGAATGATGGAAAACCCCCTCCTCTGTGGAGGAGGGGGCAGCGATCAATGTGCGGTCTGGCCGCCGTCGATCACGAAAGTCGCGCCATTGACGAAGCTGGCGGCGTCCGAACACAGGTGCAGCACCGTTCCGGCAATTTCCTCCGGCTGGGCGCAGCGGCCGGAAATGTTGTGCTGGAAAAACATGTCGGTGAATTCGCGGCTGTCTGCCCAGTGCTGGGTCATCGGGGTGACGACGAAGCCGGGGGCAATCGCATTCACGCGGATGTTGTGGCGGGCGTAATCTACCGCCGCGCCCTTGGTCAGCCCGATCACCGCGTGCTTCATCGCGCAGTAGACCGCCATGTTGGGATCGGCGATCAGGCCGCCAACGCTGGCCGTGTTCACGATCGCCCCGCCGCCGACTTTCAGGAAGTGGCTGATCTCCGCCTGCAGCGCATACCACACGCCCTTGAAGTCGACATCGACGGCCCAGTTCATTTCCTCGTCCGGCACTTCATGGATCGGCCGCTGCGGTGGCAGGACGCCGGCGTTGTTGAACGCGACGTCCATCGATCCGAACCGGGTGACCGCTGCTGCCACCAGTGCGCGCACCTGATCACCCTTGGTCACGTCCGTGGGGGTGAAATCCGCCTCACCCCCCAATTGCCTGATGATCGCGACAGTTTCCTCTGCACGGTCGTCAATGTCGCCGATCATCACTTTTGCCCCGGCCTGGGCAAAGGCCGTGGCCGTGGCCCGGCCAATGCCGGTGGCGCCGCCGGTGACGAGCGCGGTCTTGCCGGCGAAAGTGGCTGTTATTCCTGCCATTTCGGTTCTTCCCCCATGATCACGCGGGATGAATTGCCCAACAGGAAATCGCCCAGCGTATCGATTGCGTCGGGAAATTCAGCCTGCACCTGTCGCCGCAGATCGGCGGAATCCTTCGCCTTGGCTGACAGTGTCAGCCAGCGGTCGATGTAGCGGCGGCTGAAGGCGAGGCCGCTGACATCGTCCGGCATGCCCGGCTTGGCATGGCCCGCCACAACGATCGCCGGTTCCAGCGCCGCCAGCTGCCCCAGCGCCGCGCCCCAGGCGGCCGTTTCCGCCCGGTCATGTTCCCCCAGCCACAGATACATCTGGTTGAACACCATGTCCCCGGGGAACAGCGCCTTGATCGACGGAGCCCACAGCGCGGTGGCGTGGGCATGATCGCCCTGCATCGGGCCGATCACTTTCAGCTCGCGCCCTTCCAGCATGATCGTGTCGCCGGTCATCGGGGCAGGTGCCGTGGGGGACTGCGGGCCGTTGGCGGCGAGCATCGGGCTCCACCGTTTCACCTTGAAAGGCAACGATTTCCAGATGTCCGCCACCACCACCGGGTGGGCGACAATCTGCACATCGGGGAAGGCTTCGCGGATCACTTCCATCGCGAAAAAATGATCCGGGTGGTCGTGGGTTATGAAGACGTGGGTCAGCGTCCTGCCGCTGTCCAGCACCATCGCGACCACCCGGTGCGCATCCGCCATGGTGAAGGGAGCATCCACCAGCACAGCGTCGTGCGACCCCTTGATCAGCGCGAAATTCGCATTGAGCGAGCCTGCGCCGCTGCGCAGCACCTCCACTTCCAGCGGCTTCTGGTCTTGCGCCACGGAAGGCGCGGCGAAGGCGACGGACCATGCGGCCAGAGCCGCTGCGATGACCGGGCGCATCAGGCGATCCCCTGCTTGCCGGGAGCGAGGATGTGGTTGGGATCCAGCGCCTGCTTGATCCGCGCATTCACCTGGCGGTTGGCATCGCCATACTGGCCCGCCACCCGGTCCATCGTGGACACGGCAGAGCGGTACGCGCACCAGCCTTTTTCCCCAAAGCGATCGATCATTTCGTTCATGCACGCTTCGGCCCGCAGGGCTTCTTCGTCGCTGCCCTTGTCGAACATCAGGAAGATGATGTGGTGCAGTTCGCGCCCGCCCACGGCATAGGCCGGGGCATAGTCGAAGCCGTATTTGTTCATGATTTCCGTCGCCAGCGCGGTCTGGCCCATGGTCTCGCTGCCCTTGGCCGGCGCCACCGGTGCAAAGGCGATGGCACCGCCCTGCCCGCGCCAGCGGACGAGGCCGATTTCCTCCAGCGACATCCCGCCACGCATCAGCGTCTTGTGATGTTCAAACCACGGATTGCCGTTCATTTCCGCCTCGGTCAGCACTTCGCCGCCCGATGCCTCGAACGCCGGGCGGATGATCTTTTCCGCCGCGGCAATCAGCTCGTCGGTGCCGTAGAGCGCGAAATAGGTGTTCCACATCCCCAGCCCATTGCGTTTCGCCGCTGCCTGCAACACGTCCAGCGGGATCGGCCCGTCGCCCTTGAAGATGTCGGTGCGCCGGTTGAACATCGCCAGCTGGTACAGCGCGCCCATCATCAGCACGCCGTTGGGGATCAGGTTGTTCATCCGGAACGGACGGATGGTGTCGGTGGATTTCGCCACGTCAGTAACGTCGTTGTAACGGACCACAAACGGCTTGTAGACCGGCGGGCGCGGCATCAACCACATCCCCATCTTCACCACCACGCCGAAGTTCGACTGGGTGAAGATGCCATCAAGATAAGGCCCATAACCCCATTTGAACGCCTGCCAGGTGGTGGAATCCTTCACCGAACCCATGCCGGTTTTCAGCACCGTGCCATCGGCCAGCACCACTTCCATGCCGCACTGCATGAAGAAGTGATCGCCATAGGGGGTATAGCCGATCCCGCGTTCCAGCGTGTTGCCGATCATCGACACGATCGGCCCCACGGTGGGCACGTCGATCCAGTACGGCAGGTTATTTTCTTCGATATAGTCGTGGATCTGCTGGTAGGTAACGCCCGGTTCCACCAGGATTGTGCCCAGTTCGGCGTCGAATTCCAGGATCCTGTTCATCCGCTTCAGGTCGAGGATCATTTGCCCGCTGCTGGCAGGCGTTGCCATGCCATAACCCATGTTGTGCCCGGTGGAGACCGGCCACATCGGCAAGTGGTACTTGTTGGCCACGCGCAGGATTGCCTGCACTTCCTCCACGCTGGCCGGGGCCACCGCGCCGCTCGGCAGGTGTTCGCCGCGCACATCGGGGATGAAGCTCTTGCGATAGGAAACGGTGCTTTCCTCGTCCGCGAAGACCCAGTCATTGCCCACGATCGCGCGCAGTTCCGTCACCGCGGCGGCAAAGCTGGCCTTGTCCAGCCCCTTGGGCAGCATCCGCGGCCCGTCCAGCGGGGAGGCAATTGCGCCACTGGCGATCAGCATCGATCCGGCAGCGCCCACGCGCAGCACATCACGGCGAGAAATGCTCATAGCCCGTGCTCCTTCGGATCGGCCTTGGAGGCAGAAATCCAGCGGGCCAGTGCCGCCAGTTCCTGATTGGTGATTTCGGTCGGCTTGAAAGCGGGCATCCCGGTGTTGCCATTACGCACGATCATCTCGATCGCTTCGGGCGGCAGGGCACGGCCGCGCAGCACCGGGCCGACATTGTGGCCATGGCAGTATCCGCAGGTGGTGCGGTAAATCCGTTCCGGTTCACGCGGGTTCGGCGGGGCTGAATTGCGCGGCGTGGTCTGGGCGGCGGCGGCGGCGGCGAGCGCCAGCACAGTTGCGACCAGCGCCCCTTTCGCCCGGCCGGAGTTGGCGGAAGCGATACGCATGAACGCGTCCCGCCGCTGGTTGGGTAGGTGCATCCTTGTTCTCCCGAAGGGCGCCCGATTCGTGCCGGTGCCTCAACCAGGGGAGAACTGCCTCAATTTTTACATTATGTCAAACTTGGACCGGAACCAGGGGCGGCAAAGGGCGATTGGCAACTTCGCGGGCCGTATCGAATGGCACCCCCAGGCCCAGCAGGATATGCCCCGCCACCAGCTCGGGATAGTCCGGATCGGCCTGCCCCCGCAGCAGGGACACCATCGCGGCCAGTGCGGTGCCCAAAACCAGGTCACGGCCCAATGCGCTGTTGCGCAGGCGCAGAAGCCCGGCCTCGTTCGCCTCGATCACGGTCAATTCCGCCTGGCGATAGGTTTCCGCGCCGAACACCGTGCCATTGGCACTGATGTTGACCATCGACCATGCCCAGCACCGATCTTCCCGCGCACGGCGCAGGTACAGGCGGATCGCCGTGGTCGCCCGTTCACGCGGATCTTTCAGCAACCTGGTGGCTGCATTGACCGATTGCAGGAAATCGTGGGTCACTTCGTAACTGACCGCTTCGCGCAATTCGGCCATGTTGGAAAAGTGGTTGTAGAACGTGGCACGGGTCACCCCGGCCAGGGCGGCGATATCCTCGATCCGGGTAAACAGCCCTTCTTCGCTGCCGAACAGTTCGAACGCGGCTGCCACGATCTTGGCCCGGGTGCGGGCACGGCGTTCCCGCCCCACGCCAGCGCGGCGTGCCTGTTCATCGGATGTCATGCAGCGGACCTAGCGATAAACAAAAGCTGCGCCAACCGGCATTGCGCAAGGCCCTGTTACGCTTGCCGACCCGGTTCGCAATCCGCCATGGTGCGGCACTGGCGGGTGATGATGGCAAGTTCTGCCGCACCCACTTCCATCGCCGCGCCGACCAGGATCAGCGCCGGTCCGGTGCCCAGCGCCATGGCCGTCACCGGCAACGATCCCAGGCAGGTGCTGATGATCCGTTCTGATGGCAGCGATGCGTTTTCCACCAGCGTTACCGGCGTATCCGCCGACAGGCCGTGGGCAATCAGTCCGCGCGCCACCGCCGGGGCCGCGGCCTTGCCCATATAGATCGCCAGGGTCGCCTGCGGATCAGCCAGAGCCTGCCAATCGAGGTCCAGCACCTGCCCGCGCCGGGTGTGCGCAGTCACCAGCACCAATCGCCGGGCCAGCCCGCGCCGGGTCAGCGACTGGCCGATGCTGGCCGCCGCGGCGCTGGCAGCGGTGATACCGGGACACACGGCCACCGGCACCCCGGCGGCGCGGCAGGCATCCAGTTCTTCGGTCGCCCGGCCAAATACGGACGGATCGCCGCCCTTGAGCCGTACCACCCGTTCCCCGGCCAGCGCCGCATCGACGATCATCCGGTCGATGGTCCGCTGATCCTTGGAATGGTGGCCGGACCGCTTGCCCACCGGCACGAGCCGGACATGGGGCGGGATCAGCGCCAGTACGCCGGGGCCGACCAGCGCATCGTGGAACACCACGCTGGCAGCCTGGAACAACCGTTCGGCCTTGCGCGTCAGCAGGTCGGGATCACCGGGGCCAGCGCCAACCAGCCAGACGGAACCGGGTTCGATCAAGGTCATTCGGCAGGCTCCAGCGAAAGTTCCTGGGCAATCAGCTTGGCAATCAACGGTCGGCACGATCCGCAATTGGTCCCGGCGCGGGTGCATTGGCCAACGGCGGCAACACTGTGGGCACCGCCGCGCACCGCCTGCACAACCTGCTGTTCGGCAATGTCATGGCACAGGCACACCAGCGGGCCGCGATCGGGCTGCGGAGCGGCGGGGCGGCCTGCCAGCAGTTCCACCGGGGCGGCATCGGCAGCGGCAAACTGCGCGACGATCCAGGTCCGATCCGGCAGCGTGCCTGCACGGGTGAGATAGAGCACCGCCGCCAGTGAACCATCCGCCCCCTGCACCGCGATCCGGCGCATCCCGCGCAAGTGGTCGGCCACTTCGCTGCGCGTTCCTTGCGGCAGCAGGGCCTCCACATCGACCGCGCCGATGCCTGCAAGTTCCACCAGCCAGCCGCCGGTTACACGGGCGCGGGCCCAGTATGCGGCATCGGGCTGCACGGGATCACGGCTGATCAGGAACCCGCGCCAGTCGGGCATGAACGGGGTTGCGGCGGCCGCGGTATCCTTGAACGCGGGCTGGCCTGAATGGGGATCGGTCCGCGCCCCAACCAGCCGCCCGGTGCGCCCGCCGCCGCTGTTGGCATCCGTGAAATGCATCGGCACGAACAGGTGGCCCGGCTGCTGGTCTTCCGTCACCGCCACGCGATAGATCGACTG
>JBARAF010000222.1:0-1667 GCA_049791695.1 Croceibacterium sp. | reverse complement strand
GGCCGATCTGGCCGCCAACCTGTCCGACGGGGCGGAGCGGGATCTGGTAGTCGATTATGGCCGCACGTTGGCGCCCCCGCCGCGCTTGCCCGCCAGCCTGCGCCCGCTGGCCGTGCTGGCTGCCCTGGGCCACCAGTCGCTGCGGCAGGGCGGTGGTCCCTTGCTGGACGGGCCGAAAAGCGCGTGGTTGGCCTTGCGGACCGGCTTCACCGGGCGCTAGCAGGAACCTACGGGATTTTACGGGGAGGGACGGCGATGAACCGGATGCTGCTGGGCGGGTTCGTGGCGCTGCTGATGGCGGGTATCGGCCTGTTCTGGTGGCAGGGCCGGGCCGAAGTGGAACGCGGTGCCCCGCCGCCCGAAGCCGTGGCTGCTGCGCCCACGGGTCTCCCCATCGCGGATGCGTCTGGCCTGCGCGGCCCGGCACCACCCGAAGCCAGCGACCTGACGCGGGAACAGCGCCGGTTCTTCCGTTATGACACCAACCGTGACCTGAAGATCACCCGTGACGAAATGCTTGCCACCCGCAGCGACGGCTTCCGCAAGCTGGACGCTGACGGCAACAACCTGCTGACGTTCGAGGAATGGGCGGTGACCACGGTCGATCGCTTTGCCAGCGCGGACAGTGACGGCAACCGCGAACTCACCGCCGCCGAATTCGCCACCACCGCGCCGAAACCGACCGCAGCGCCGAAGTGCCGCTGCTGAGACCGGGCCGGAGGAATCCTACGTCTTAAAGTAAGAAGATCGGGTTCACGCAAAGGCGCAAAGGCACGAAGAAGGCGTGCTTGCGGCGAAGCTGCTTTCCAATCCTGCCATTGCGCAGGGAACGCCGGGGGATTCACGACTGAGCCAACGGGCTCAAATCAGCACCTTCGTGCCTTTGCGCCTTTGCGTGAACCCTTTTCTACTTCTTCTTCCGGCTCCGCGCAGCCGATCAGGCAGGTACCACCAATCCCGCCAGCCACACCCCGAAGTCCGCCTTGGCCCGCTCGGTATAGGCTTCCTTGCGGGACTTCTTCTTCACGTCGTGCAGCGGCGGGAACAGGCCGAAGTTGATGTTCATCGGCTGGTAACTGGCCGCTTCCGCATCGCCGGTGATATGCGCCAGCAGCGCGCCCAGGGCCGAGGTGCGCGGCGGTTCTGCCCAAGTGCGGCCGGCCAATTCCTCTGCCGCCATCATCCCTGCCACCAGCCCCACGGCGGAGCTTTCGACATAACCCTCGCAGCCGGTCACCTGCCCGGCAAAGCGGATGTGCGGCGCGCTTTTCAGACGCAGCTGGCGATCCAGCAGTTCGGGTGAATTGAGGAACGTGTTGCGGTGCATCCCGCCCAGGCGGGCAAATTCGGCGTTTTCCAGCCCCGGAATGGTGCGGAACAGGCGCACCTGTTCGCCGTGCTTCAGCTTGGTCTGGAAGCCGACCATGTTCCACAGGGTGCCCAGCTTGTTGTCCTGCCGCAGCTGGACCACGGCATAGGGCCAGCGGCCGTTGGGGTGTTCCGGGGTGGCCCAGTGCGGGTTATCCAGCCCGACGGGCTTCATCGGCCCGAAGCGCAGCGTTTCCACCCCGCGTTCGGCCATCACCTCGATCGGCATGCAGCCGTCGAAATAGGGCGTGTTGGCCTCCCATTCCTTGAAGGAGGTCTTTTCACCCTCGATCAAGCCC
>JBARAF010000221.1:0-8304 GCA_049791695.1 Croceibacterium sp. | reverse complement strand
GCGCAGGTTTGTCCCGCCAACCGGCCCGATGCGCTATTCGCGCTGCCTGACACGCAACCTGGCGGGCGGGGCGCGTTTCCGGGTGGAGCGCAGCTTTGCCGTGCATTTCACCCAAAGCGCGCAAGGCTGCACGGTTTCGGGGGAACAGCTTGCGGTGGACGTGGAAGCGCCCGCAGTGCTGGCTGATTTTGCCCGGATGGAACGCGAACGGGTGGAAGCGGGCCTGTTCCCGTTGATGCTGGACCAGTGGGGCCAGATCACTGGTGGGCCGGACCTGGCCGGATCGCTGGATCTGGCGGAAGCCGAACAGACGGCCCGGGCCATGATCGGCCGGTCCAGCCGGGGCATTCCCGACAAGGCCCAGATGCTGGCTTTCGTTTCGGCGGTGCACCAGTCCGCCGCCCGGCTGACCACCGCCTTGCCCGCTGACCTGTTCGTGCCGGTCAACATCCCCCGCCTCAAGCAGAGCGGCGTAGCCTTGCCTGGTGGCGAACAGGGCGAAATGACCGCCAGCTTCACCGCGCGCACCGATCCTGCCACCGGGCTGATGGTGTCGGCGGAACGCAAGGTCATCACTGCGATATCCGGCGACCGGCGCGAAACCGTGGAAAGCTGGACTCTCACCCCGCTTTGAGAGGCGGGAAAACCTCACGGTATTATTTTACCTCCCCGGAAAGGGGCGGATTTGCTTGACTTGCAGGCCCCTGCCAGACACATGGCCCGTTCTTCGCAAAGGGCGGGCGATTCCGTGCGGCCTTGGCGAATCCCATTCGCGAGTACGAGGACGTAACGCCATGAAGGCGCTGAGCAAGGTGACCCGGTCTATCAAGCCGGCCGAGGTCGAAAAGAACTGGCACGTGATCGATGCCGACGGGCTGGTCGTTGGCCGCCTGGCGGTTATCATCGCCAATCTGCTGCGCGGCAAGACCAAGCCGAGCTTCACCCCCCACGTCGATTGCGGCGACCATGTGGTTGTCATCAACGTGGAAAAGGTTGCCTTCACCGGCAAGAAGCGCGGCAACAAGATCTATTACAAGCACACCGGTTATGCCGGCGGCCTCAAGGAAGTGACCGCTGACAAGATCCTCGACGGCCGTTTCCCGGAACGCGTCCTGGAAAAGGCCGTGGAACGCATGATCCCGCGCGGTCCGCTGGGCCGTGATCAGATGCGTGCGCTGCACCTCTATGTCGGCACCGAGCATCCGCATGACGGGCAGAAGCCCGCAGTGCTCGACGTTGCTTCGTTGAACCGCAAGAACAAGGCTTCCGCGTAATGGCCACCGAAAACACTGGTGAAACCACCACCCTCGCCGACCTGGGCAACCTGGCCGCCGATTTCGGCACCGAAGCTCCGGTCGCCCCGGTCCGCACCGGCCCGGCCGCTCCGCTGCGCGAACAGCAGCTGGACGCCCAGGGCCGCGCCTATGCCACCGGCCGCCGCAAGGACGCCGTGGCTCGCGTGTGGATCAAGCCCGGCACCGGCAAGATCGTGGTCAATGGCCGCGAACAGGCTGTCTACTTCGCTCGTCCGACCCTGCGTCTGGTGATTAACCAGCCGTTCCAGATCGCTGACCGCGAAGGCCAGTACGATGTGATCGCCACCGTCAAGGGTGGTGGTCTGTCGGGCCAGGCCGGCGCTGTGAAGCACGGCATTGCCCAGGCCCTGTCGAAGTTCGAACCGACCCTGCGCGCCGCGGTGAAGGCCGCCGGCTTCCTGACCCGCGATCCGCGCGTCGTGGAACGCAAGAAGTTCGGCCGCGCCAAGGCCCGCAAGAGCTTCCAGTTCAGCAAGCGCTAAGTCGCTTCGCAGTTCTGCACATTCGAAGGGGGCCGCCAGTCGGCCCCCTTTTCGTATCAAGATCCTGCAGCCCACCATGCCCACCACCACGCACAGTTCATCACTGGGCCGCCTGCCGCTGCTCGGCCATCTCGGCTGGCTGCGCGGGGCGCTGGGCGCATTGCTGGGGATCGGCTGCGCGGCGGGTGCCGGCTGGCTGATGCTGGGGCACAGCGGGGCCTGGCCATGGCTGGTGGCCCCGATCGGTGCCTCCGCCGTGCTGGTTTTCGCCGTGCCGGCCAGTCCGCTGGCGCAACCCTGGCCAGTGATCGGCGGGGACCTGATTTCCGCCGCCATCGGCTTTGCCCTGGCGCATCTGCTCGGCCCCGGCCCGCTTGCCTGCGCGCTGGCGGTCAGCTGCGCGATCGCCGCGATGGCGCTGGCCCGCTGCCTCCACCCGCCCGGCGGGGCCTGTGCATTGCTGGGTCCGCTGGGGGCTGGGCAGGCGCTGGCCTGGGAAGGCGGCTTCCTGCTGACCCTGGCGGTCAACCTGATGCTGCTGGTGCTGGTCGGCTGGCTGTACAACGGCCTGACCGGCCACCCCTGGCCCCATCGCCCGGTCGCCGCCCCGCCGCCACCGCCGCGCGCGATCTACCTGCGTGAAGATCTGGACGCGGTGCTGGACCAATGGGACGAAGTGCTCGACGTTGACCGCGATGATCTGGATGCGCTGTTCCAGGCCGTGGAACGCCAAGCCCAGCGCCGGACCGGCATCGGCAGCTAGCTGTCAGGCTCCCGCCCGGGAGCCCACCATCTTGCGCGCGACCAGCCAGCTGAGCGGAATCGCCAGGAGGAAACCGCCCGCCGCGGCCACCAAAATCCACATTCCGGTGACCATTCCGGCGGCGAGCACGCCGGTAATACCGATTCCCATCAGCACTGTCGCCGCGATGGCGTGCAGGATCAAAGCCAGCCTGAGCATTCCGATTCCCTCGACAGTTTCCTGCAAGGGTA
The DNA here is from genome assembly GCA_049791695.1 of Croceibacterium sp. GTDB lineage: Bacteria > Pseudomonadota > Alphaproteobacteria > Sphingomonadales > Sphingomonadaceae > Croceibacterium_C. The sequence continues at coordinate 5,513 of JBARAF010000221.1, read as the reverse complement.
CTGCGCCGGCCGCAAACCGCCGTCCTTGTTGCAGATCAATGGACCGGCGGATCGACTTCCGGCACCCGGTGCGCCGGGGCGACCGGTTCATCCGCCTCACGTGGGGGCATGGCATCTTCCGGCACATCCGCAATCTGCATCTCGCGGGTCGACAGGCGTTCGAGGTTGCGGACCGTTACCGACAGGCTTTGCCCGTCCCAGCGCAATTCGTTGAAGCTGGGCGGAGTTGACCGCAACCGGTGCGACAGGGTGCCCGCGCCGATCATCCGCACCGATCCGGCACCCGCCGGTTCCGGAATGTCGAACGCATCGTGCACATGGCCGCTGAGCACCGCGATCACCGGGCGGCGCGCCAGTTCGTCCAGCGCCCGCTGGCCATTATGAGTCAGCGCCGTCCCCCGGGTGCCGACCTCGCGCAGCGGATGGTGGGCCGCCACCAGCACGCGGGTGCCTGCGGGCAGCGCGTCGATGGCATCAAGACACTGCTGCAACGCCGCGCGGCTGACCCAGCCTTTCGACCAGTTGAGCCGAGGCTGCGCCCGCACCGCCGTTTTCAGCGGAATGATGGCGAGACCGGGCAGGTCGATTTCGCGTTCCACCAGCCCTTCGATCGCCCGGAACCGGCGGTACGGATCCATGAACCGTTCGACGAGGTTGAAATAGGGCATGTCATGATTGCCCACTTCCACTGTCACCGGCACGTCCAGCGACTGGATCCACTGGCAGGCAGCGGCAAATTCGCGGTGGCGGGCGCGCATCGTCAGATCGCCGGTAATGGCCACGGCATCAGGCCGCTTGTCCGCGATTTCCCGCCGCACCCAATCGAGCGCCTCGCGATCCTCCAGCCCGAAATGGATATCGCTGAGGTGGAAGAGCAGCTTGTTATTGGCCATGCCGGGCGGTGGCTAGCAAATCGACCCCGCAATTGGCCAGCGTCAGTTCCACTTCGCTGCCTGTTTCGCGGGGTTCGCCATCGATCAGCAGGCCGAACGGCAACCCGTCGGTGCTGGCCAGGACCAGGCGCCTGACCGTTCCTAGATCGGTATGCGGCCCCTGGCGGAAATCGCGCTTCAGCAAGGCCCAGCCCTGCGCCAGATAGTCTGCCGTCGATTCCGAATGATAGGCTTCCACCACGATGCCATCGTCCTGCGGGGTCAGCATCACCAGCGGATAGCCTTCCGGCCGGCCCAGCGCGGGATCCCGGCAAGCGATGGTCGCGCCGCCCAGCGATTGTTCCAGCGCTTTCACTGCCGTTGCCGCCAGATCGACCACCGCGCCATCGCGCATCGCTTCGCGCACGTCGCACCAGCTGGTGCCCGGCCCGGCCATCAATCCGGCCAATGCCTGGCCATGTGGTGAATGGACCACACCCCGGCGAACCTGCTGCACGGCCCCGCGAGCCACTGCGGCAATTACCTGTTCCACCTCCTGATCGCCATGCAGGCGGTGGTACAGGAGGTTCATCGTGCCGCCTTTCAGCACCAGGATGGCCCCGTCCCAACCGGCGAGCGCGGAAATCGTGGCATTGATCGTGCCATCACCAGCATAGACCATCACCACCCCGGCCCCGGCAGCCGCCAGTTCCTGCGGCGAGGGGACCGGCGCATCAGGGAAGGTGGTATGTCCGGCAATCTTCATGCCCGCATCAGCGCAGGCCTGTTTCAGCCCTTCCACTGCCGCTTCGCTGTTGCTGCCGCTGGCGGCGTTGGTGATCAGCCAGGTGACCGGGGGTGTTCTTGCCATGCCGACTCAGCGTTCTTGCCTGCTGCTGGTTCCCGTCATGGCCGTACGCGCATGATCATCCAGCCGGCCGCCGCGTTGACCGCGGTAAAGGCGAGATAGGCCAGCCCCCAGTTGCGATAGCCCTGCGCCACAAGCCACATGGCCCCGACCAGCAGCACGAATTCCGCCACGAACATCACCCGCCCGCCATAGAAGCGCAGCCGCTCCGGCAACTGCCGCACGGCCGGATTGCGGCTGTCCAGGACCGCCCGCTGCAGCGCGAAGTTGCCGATTCCCAGCAGGAAGGTGAATACCAACAGCATCCGGCCCTTTGTGCGCGCTCCGTTCGTCGGCTGCAATCGGCTGTTCGGCCCCCCGCACAAGTCGTTGGTCCGAAACGGGAATCGTTCGTCGGATACAGGCGCCGCAGGTCGAAACTCACGCGAAACTGCCATTCTTCAGGGGTATCTATCTCCTCGCACCACGGTTCTTCACGCAGTCCCGAACGGACCGTGGTGCAACCCGAAGGAGGAGAAGACCGATGAAAACCGTTTCCATGATTCTGGCCGCCGCGCTTGGCGCTGCGGTCATCGCCACCCCGGCCAGCGCCGGCCAGACCCGCCACGTTTCCTACAGTGATCTCAACCTGACCACTGCCGAAGGCCAGGCTGTGCTGCAACAGCGCCTGAACACCGCCGCGTGGAAGGTGTGCCAGTTCCGCGACGACGGGATGCTGCGCAGCGCGCAGGACCAGAACTCCTGCTATCGTACTGCCCGCAAGGAAGTTGCTGTCCGCGTTGCTGCGATCACCGCCGATGCCCAGCGCGGCGGCTGATCAAGACCGCACCGCCCGCTACAATCCCACAACCTGAAGGCGCCCGGCAACGCGGCGCCTTCTCTTTTTGTCCGATTGATATCCGAAAAAGGGGGCAGGGAAGGGTGATCGACCTCAGCGACCAGCCATCGCCTTGACCTTGCGCAGGTAGGTGCGGCCGATGCGCAGGGCTTCGCCATTGTCCAGTTCCACGCACCACACGCCCAGCCCTTCGTGGCGCAGGCCGCGGATCAGGTCGCGGCGCAGGATGGTGGACCGGTGGATGCGCAGGAACCGCTGCGGGTCCAGTCGCCCTTCCAGCCCGGCGATGGTTTGCAGCAACAGGTAACTGCGGCCCGGCCCATCGGCCTGGCCAACGTGCAGCCGCACGTAATCGCGTTCCGCATCAATCCGTTCGACATGGGCCGCCTCGATCCGCAACAGTTCGGACCGGTGCGGCACCCAGAATTCGTTGAGCCAATCGCCACCCCCGGCGGTCACCCGTTCGCGACGGCTGATGGCGCGGTCCACGGCCCGTTCCAGCCGTTCCCCGCCGACCGGCTTCAGGACATAGTCGACCGCATCGATGTCAAAGGCCTGGACTGCGAAATCCTCGTGCGCGGTGACAAAGATCACTGCCGGGGCATTGCCATGCTTCGCCAGCTGACGGGCCACGGCCAGCCCGTCCATTCCCGGCATGGTCATGTCGAGCAACAGCAGGTCGGGCTTCAGCTTTTCCGCCAGCCGCAGGGCCGCTTCGCCATCGCTGGCGGTGCCGATCACCGCCAGCTGGGCGATTTCGGCGCACAGCACCTGCATCCGTTCAATCGCCAGCGGTTCGTCATCGACGATCAGTGTCCGCAAGGCCCCGTCTTCGATCCCCATTACGCTTCCTTCCCCTGCCGCAGGATGGGCAGGCGCAATTGCGTGGCATAGCCGCCGCCCAGTTCCGCCGGCACCCGGCCAGTGACAACACTGGCCTCGTTGCCGAAACGGGCTTCCAGCCGTTCGCGGACATTGGCGAGGCCGATGCCATAGCCATGACGCGGCTGGCCGTGTTCGCTGTCCACCGGGCCATCGTCGGCCACGGTTACCACCAGCCGCCCGTATTCCTCGCGCGCGGACATGGTGATGGTCACCTGGCGCGATGTCGGCGCGACCGCGTGCTTGACCGAATTTTCCACCAGGGGTTGCAGGATCATGCCAGGCACCTTGGCATCTTCCAGTTCTGGCGGGAGGTCATAAACGGTCCGCAACCGCTGCGGGAACCGCACCGCCTCGATATCCAGGTACATCTTCTGCAGCGCGAATTCCTCGCGCAGCGGCACTTCCGATGTCGGATCGTCGGCCAGGCTCCGGCGATAGAACGTGCTGATCGTCTGGATCATCTTTTCCGCCTGCTGGGTGCGCCCGGTCAGAACCAGGGCAGACAGCGAATTCAGCGTGTTGAACAGGAAATGCGGGTTCACCTGATAGCGCAAGGATCGCAGTTCCGCCGCCTTGGCCGCGCGGCGGTAATCGCCTTCACGCCGTTCTGCCGCGCGCGCCTTTTCCCCGGTCAGCAGCGCCAGGTACAGCGCGCACCAAGCCAGCATCATGAAGTACCGACCGAAGAATACTTCGGTGAAGCTGGCATTGCTTTGCACGGCTTGCGGGCTGAACGACAGGGCACCGGTCTGGGGCCCGCGCCGTTCCTCCGTTTCAGGAGTGGTGATGTCCATGCCCGGAATGTCGACCAGCAGTTCGCCGCCGCCTGCCTCGCGCACTTTCAGGCCTTGCTGTTCCGCCACGCGGACCATGACCTTGCGTTCCAGGTCGGCAAAAACCCACTGGTTGCTTTGCGCGATGGCCACGGCCACCGGCATCGACAGCACCAGCGCGGCGACAATCTTGGTCCACAGCGGGCGGGCATCGAACAGCCGCAGCACCAGCCACAGGCCCAGGGTGATGGCGATCCCCAGCACCGTCGCCAACGCCCGCCGCCACAGCATTTCCGACGCAAAACCGAGGTCGAGCAATTCCGATCTCAGGGTGGTGAGCAGGAAATAGCACAGCCACAGGCCGACGACGGACGCCAGCACCGTGGTGAAGGGTACGCGTGCGGTCAGGCTATCTGGCTGGTCTTGCTCCATCCTGCGCATCTAGCGGGGACAGGGGGCCAAGCGCCAGCACCGCAGTCGAGTGCGAACGGCGCTTGGTCGATTGCCGTTTTGCGGCGAATCGACCAGCGCCCTCACGCCCGGATACTTCAGCCGAGCAGCTTTTCCTTGGCAATCCGGTCGCGCCAGTGCTGCGGGGCCAGCTGGTGGACATTGGCCCCGTCGCTGTCCACCGCCACCGTCACCGGCATGTCTTCCACGGTGAATTCGTAGATCGCTTCCATGCCAAGGTCTTCAAAACCAACGACTTTTGACGCCTTGATCGCCCGCGCCACCAGATAGGCCGCGCCGCCGACTGCCATCAGGTAAGCAGACTGGTGCCGGGCGATGGATTGGGTCGCTGCCGGTCCGCGTTCCGCCTTGCCAACGCAGGCGAGCAGGCCCTGGTCCAGCATCATGTCCATGAAGCTGTCCATCCGGGTGGCGGTGGTCGGGCCGGCCGGGCCGACCACTTCTTCGCGCACCGGATCGACCGGGCCGACGTAATAGATCACCCGGCCCTTGAAGCTGACCGGCAATTCCTCGCCGCGCTTCAGCATGTCCTGGATGCGCTTGTGCGCGGCATCGCGCCCGGTCAGCATCCGCCCGTTGAGCAGCAAACGATCGCCCTGTTTCCAACCCTTTACGTCTTCCGCGGTCAGGGTATCGAGATCGACCCGCTTGGCCGCCGCATCCGGCGCCCAGTGGACTTGCGGCCACTGGTCCAGCTTCGGCGTTTCAAGAAAAGCGGGGCCGCTTCCGTCCAGCGTGAAGTGCGCGTGGCGGGTGGCGGCGCAGTTGGGGATCATCGCCACCGGCTTGCCTGCGGCGTGGCAGGG
>JBARAF010000220.1:0-5510 GCA_049791695.1 Croceibacterium sp. | reverse complement strand
TCAGCAGGCTGGCGGGCGGGTCCGGCGTCAGGCTGACGCAGCCGGCCATGGCCAGGGCGGCCACGGCGGTGAGGAAGGTCCTGATGGGCATCGCGTTCACAGTCCGGCTCCTCAAGGTTTGTAATCCGGCAGCTTGCCACCGCCGACCAGTGCGCCCGCGCCCTGGCTTTCCAGCCGTTCGGACATTTCGCGCAAGGCCTGGCTGGTGCGGCGCAGGTCCTGCAACGTGGCGTTGGCCGCGGGCAGCGTGCTTTGCGACAATTCGCGCGCGGCCGGCCGGGTATCTTCCAGCGTCGCCTGCAGGGTATCGGCGGCACCCCGCGCACTGCGCATCGTTTCGCGCAGTTCCGCGGCCAGGCTGGCACCATCCTTGTTCAGCAGGTTGTCAGTCGAATTAAGCGTGGTTTCGAAGGCCGCCAGCGTCTTGGTCGATTGCGCCAGGGTGCTGCGCAGTTCCGCCAGCGCGCCCTTCAGTTCGGGCGAGGTATCGGCCAGAGACGCGGTCATCCGATCCGTGTTGCGCAGGATGCCGGCGATCGAGGTCTGGTTTTCATCCGACAGCACCCGCGTCAGCCGGTCTGTCAGCGTGGCCAGCCGTTCCAGCAGCAGTGGCGCGCTGGCGAGGATTTCACCCAGGCCACCCGGCGTGGCCGGGATTACCGGGACGCCTTCCGGCCCCGGTTCGGTAATCGGCGGCGCGCCGCGCACGGCCCCGCCCAGCGAGACATTGGACACGCCGGTAAAGCTGGCGGAAATGGACGCCGTAGTGCCTTGCAGCACCGGAATTTCTTTCTGCAACGACACCCGCACGCGGACGAATTCCGGGTTCTGCCGCCACAGTTCGATCGATGTCACCTGCCCGGCGGGAACGCCCTGGAAGGTCACTTCCGATCCCTTGGCCAGCCCGCCGACGGACTGTTCAAAGAAGATGTCGTATTCCTTCAGGTCCGAATTGCCGAGCCGTGCCAGCCAGACGAAGAATACCGCCAGCGCGGCGAGCAGCACGAGCGTGATCGCCCCGACCCACACATGGTTTGCGCGCGTTTCCATCCCCTTGCCTTATGCCTTCCCGCCAGCATTGCTGTCCACCACTGCCGGCGGAGTGCCGGTTTGCTGGTGCGATTCATAGCTGGCCCTGGCCGCGCGGCTGCGTGGCCCGTTGAAATATTCCTGGATCCACGGATGGTCCGTTTGCAGCAGTTCCGGGATCGTGCCCACGGCAATCACCTTGCCATCCGCCAGCACCGCCACCCGGTCACAAATGGCGTACAACGTGTCCAGATCGTGGGTGATCAGGAACACCGTCAGCCCCAGCGTATCGGCCAGTTCGCGCGTCAGCGTGTCGAAATTGGCCGCCCCGATCGGATCGAGCCCGGCGGTCGGTTCATCCAGGAACAGCAGTTCCGGATCCAGCGCCAGGGCCCGCGCCAGACCGGCGCGTTTCTTCATCCCGCCCGAAAGCTCGGACGGATATTTGCTCGCCGCATCGTCCGGAAGGCCTGACAGCACGACCTTGAAACGGGCGATTTCGTGCAACAGTTCCCGGTCTAGTTCGGGATAGAACTGTTTCAGCGGCACTTCCACGTTTTCGCCAACCGTCAGCGTGCTGAACAGCGCCCCGCCCTGGAACAGCACACCCCAGCGGCTGCGCACGGCAGCGGCTTCTTCCGAATGGTCGGCAATATCGACGCCGAACACTTCGATCCGCCCTTCGTCCGGCACTTGCAGGCCGATGATGCTGCGCATCAGGACCGACTTGCCGGTGCCCGATCCGCCAACCACGCCGAGGATTTCGCCGCGCCGGACCTTCAGCGACAGCCCTTCGTGGATCACGTGTTCGCCAAAGCAGTTCTTCAGCCCTTCGACCACGACCGGAAACTTCCCGTCGTAAGGCGGCGGAATGTCATCGCGCGCTTCGGCCGTGACGGCCTGCTGGATGGCGGCTTCCTCGGTCATCCCCAGCCGATCTCGGTGAAGAACACCGCAAAGAAGGCGTCGATCACGATCACCATGAAAATCGCCTGGACCACTGCCTGGGTGGTTTTCAGCCCCACTTCTTCCGCGTTCCCCTGCACCTGCAGGCCCTGGTAACAGCCGGCCAGGGCCACGATCAGCCCGAACACCGGCGCCTTGATCATGCCCACGTACAGGTCATGGATCGGCACCACTTCCTGGATGCGTGACAGGAAGGTCAGGAACGGAATGCCCAGCGAAACCTCGCCAATCACCGCGCCGCCGATGATCGCGGTGACAGAGGCGAAGAAGCCGAGCAGCGGCATCATGATCACCGCCGCCAGGATGCGCGGCAGGACCAGCGCCTCCATCGGGGAAACGCCGATGGTGCGCATCGCGTCCACTTCCTCGGTCAGTTTCATCGTGCCGATCTGCGCGGCAAAGGCGCTGCCGGAACGGCCGGCGACCATGATCGCGGTCATCAACACGCCCAGTTCGCGCAAGGTGATACGGCCGACCAGGTTGACGGTCAGAGTTTCGGCCCCGAACTGCTGCAACTGGACCGAGCCCTGCTGCGCAATGACGATGCCGATCAGGAAGCTCATCAGCCCGATGATGCCCAGCGAATCGACCCCCACCAGCTGCATCTGCCGCACCAGCGAGGTGATGCGGAAGCGGCGGGGATGGATGATCGTGCTGCCAATCGCGGCCAGGATCGCGCCCAGGAAGGCCACTACCCGCACCACGCCGCGGCCTAGATTTACCACCTTGTCGCCCACGCCATCGAACACCCGCAGGAACAACGGCTCACGCGGGGGTTCGATGCTGGCATCGCTGGCGGCATCGCGCACCGTGGCGATCAGCCGTTCCGCCTGTTCGCTCGCTCCGGTTATTTCGGCCTGGTGCTGATCGGCAAAGCGGGACACCGTCCAGGCACCAACCGTGTCAATCGTCCCGCTGTTCGACAGGTCGACCCGCTGCACCGGCCCTTCCAGCACGCGCAGTGCGCGGTCCAGCTGGCCGATGGTCGACACCAGCAACGGCCCGGTAATGGCAATTGTCGTGCGCCCGCCGGCATCCTCAACGGTGTAATCGGCCCATTCGCGCATAGTCAGCGGATATGCTGGCAAAATGCGGTTGCAGCAAGGCAAGAGAATTGCCCTCGCGGAAACGGACTGGCAAAGGCCGTGCCATCATGACCGAGCTTGCAAAGACGTTCGACCCCGCCGCGATTGAGGCGAAGTGGTATCACCATTGGGAAACGCAGGGCCGTTTCCGCCCGGCGCGCCCTGATGCGCAGCCGTACACTATCGTCAATCCCCCCCCGAACGTAACGGGCTCGCTTCACATCGGCCATGCCCTCGACAACACACTGCAGGACATTTGTATCCGGTACGAACGCCTGCGCGGCAAAGATGCCCTGTGGGTGGTCGGCACCGATCACGCCGGCATCGCCACCCAGATGGTGGTCGAACGCCAGCTGGAAGCGCGCCAGGACAAGCGCACCAACTACAGCCGCGATGAATTCATCGCCAAGGTCTGGGAATGGAAGGCCGAAAGCGGCGGCACCATCACCGGCCAGCTGCGCCGCCTTGGCTGTTCGATGGACTGGAGCCGCGAACAATTCACCATGGACCCGCACTTCACCGCCGCCGTGGTCAAGGTGTTCGTAGACCTGCACAAGCAGGGCCTGATTTACCGCGACAAGCGGCTGGTCAACTGGGACCCCCGGCTGAAGACCGCGATCAGCGACCTTGAGGTGGAAACCCGCGAGATCAAGGGCGGCTTCTGGCACTTCAAGTACCCGCTGGCCGATGGGGTGCTGCTTGATAACGGCCAGGATTTCATCGAAGTCGCCACCACCCGGCCGGAAACCATGCTGGCCGACATGGCCGTGGCGGTGAATGCGGACGATCCGCGCTATCAGTCCGTCATCGGCAAGTTCGTGGTGCTGCCGCTGACCGGCCGCCGCGTGCCGATCGTCGCCGATGAACATGCCGACCCGGAACTGGGCAGCGGCGCGGTGAAGATCACCCCCGGGCACGATTTCAACGACTTCGAAGTGGGCAAGCGCGCCGGGATCAAGCCGGCCGACATGCTCAACATGCTCGATGCCGAAGCCCGCGTGGTGCAGGTGGCGGACGGGCTGATTCCGGCGGAATTCGTCGGCATGGACCGGTTCGATGCGCGCGCGCTGGTGGTGAGCCGGATGAAGGAACAAGGCTTCCTGATTCCGCACATCGTGAAGAACAAGGATGGCGAGGAAGAAGCGCACGACGCCGAACCGCGCACGATCCAGACTCCGTTCGGCGACCGCGGCGGCGTGGTGATCGAACCCTGGCTGACTGACCAGTGGTATGTCGATGCCCACACCCTGGCCCAGCCGCCGATGCAGGCGGTGCGTGACGGGCGGATCGAAATCGTCCCGAAAAGCTGGGAGAAGACCTTCTTCAACTGGATGGAAAACATCCAGCCGTGGTGCGTGTCCCGGCAGCTGTGGTGGGGCCACCGGATTCCGGCATGGTATGACGAGGACGGCAACGTGTTCGTCGCTGAAACCGAAGAAGAAGCGCAGGCGCAGGCCGGCAACCGCCCGCTTGCCCGTGATGAAGACGTGCTCGACACCTGGTTCTCCAGCGCGCTGTGGCCTTTCGCCACGCTCGGCTGGCCCGAAGCGGATGCGGAACTGGTCAAGCGCCATTACCCCAACGACCTGCTGATCAGCGGCTTCGACATCCTGTTCTTCTGGGATGCGCGGATGGCGATGCAGGGAATGCATTTCATGCAGGAAGTGCCGTGGAAGCGGCTGTACCTGCATGGGCTGGTGCGCGCGGCGGACGGGCAGAAGATGTCCAAGTCCAAGGGCAACGTGGTCGATCCGCTGGGCCTGATCGACCAGTACGGCGCAGACGCGCTGCGGTTCTTCATGGCGGCGATGGAAAGCCAGGGCCGCGACGTGAAGATGGATGAAAGCCGCGTCGAAGGTTATCGCAACTTCGCCACCAAGCTGTGGAACGCCACCCGGTTCTGCCAGGCCAACGGCATCGGCGCGAGCCAGTCTGTTGCCGCCCCGGCGGCGCAGTCGGCGGTCAACCGCTGGATCATCGGCGAAGTGGTGGAAACCCTCGCCGCACTGGACAAGGCGATGGCCGACCTGCGCTTCGATGCGGCCGCCAACACCATCTACCACTTCGCCTGGGCCACCTTCTGCGACTGGTACATCGAACTGGTCAAAGGTAACTTTGACGAGGAGACCAAGGCTGTCGCCGGCTGGGTGCTCGACCAGATCCTGGTCATGCTGCACCCGTTCATGCCGTTCATCACCGAAGAACTGTGGCATGCCCAGGGACAGCGCCCTTACGACCTGATCCTGGCCCAGTGGCCGCAGCCGGAAGCGACAGTGGACGCGAGCGCCAAGGCGGAAGTCGAATGGCTGATCGACCTGACCGGCAGCATCCGCACGGCCAAGAACGAACTGGGCATCCCCCCCGGCGCGAAGCTGGCGGCGTTCTGTGAAGCGCCCAGCCCGCTGGGTGAACAGGCGATCGGGGCCAACC
>JBARAF010000219.1:0-5120 GCA_049791695.1 Croceibacterium sp. | reverse complement strand
CCCGCCAGCCCCGCCCTATCATGCGGCCTTCCGCAGTTTTTCCAGCTTCTTCAATGCCATGCCACGCTTCAAGCGGCTGAGATGGTCGATGAACAGGATGCCTTCCAGGTGATCCATTTCATGCTGGATGCAGATGGCCATCAGGCCGTCCATATCCTTTTCGTGCACGGTCCCGTCCAGATCCTGCCAGCGCACGCGGCACCGGGCAGCGCGGTCAACGTCGGCATAGATGTCCGGCACGGACAGACAGCCTTCCTGATAGGTCGTCTGGTCTTCCGACGGATCGAGGATTTCCGGGTTTATGAAAACCTGCGGTTCCTTCTTCGTCGGCTGGTGGTGGTGATGGTGCCCGTCGTGGTCGCAGGGCTCCGGCTCCGCATCCTCGTCTTCCGGCTGCAGGTCGATCACCAGCACGCGGCTGGGCACGCCAACCTGGATCGCGGCGAGGCCGATGCCATGGGCAGCATACATGGTTTCGAACATGTCATCGACCAGCTTGCGCAGGTCAGCATCGAACGCGGTCACGGGTTCGGAGACGGTTTTCAGCCGGGGATCCGGCACTTCAAGGATTTCAAGGATAGCCATTTCGCCCACATAGGGAAGGACGGCGCTGGCTTCAACGCCCGGTTTACCCCACCGGCCGCCGGGCGCGCAGGGCCTGGGCCAGGGTGCCTTCGTCGAGATAGTCCAGCTCGCCGCCCACTGGCAGGCCGTGGGCCAGCTGGGTGATCCGCACCGGGTGCGCCTCCAGCCGTTCGGCCAGGTAATGCGCGGTGGTCTGCCCTTCCAGCGTGGCGTTCATCGCCAGCACCACTTCATCTACCCCGCCTTCTGTCACCCGTTGCAGCAATGGGCCGATGTTGAGGTCTTCCGGGCGGACCCCGTCGAGCGCCGACAGGCGGCCGCCGAGTACGTGATACAGGCCGTTGAACAGCTTCGCCCGGTCCAGTGCCCACAAGTCGGCTACTTCTTCCACCACGCAGATCTGCCGCCGGTCGCGGCGGTGATCGCCGCAAATGGCGCAAGGGTTGCGGGTATCGACATTGCCGCAGGTGGCGCATTCGACCAGCGTTTCCTGCACCGCCGCCAGCGCTTCCAGCAGTTGCGGCAGGGCCGTTTCGCGCCGTTTCACCAGCCACAGCACCGCGCGCCGGGCGGAACGCGGCCCCAACCCGGGAAGCCGCGCCAGTGCGCCGGCCAATGCCTCGATCTCTTGCGATGCCATGGATGTCCCTCTACCCGCTCGGGCTGAGCTTGTCGAAGCCCCTTGGCGCCATGCGGGCGCCCTTCGACAGGCTCAGGGCGAGCGGCTCGATACGAACGGAGGTGTCAGATGCGCATCATCTTCATGGGCACGCCCGAGTTTTCCGTGGGCACGCTCGATGCCCTGCATGAAGCCGGGCACGACATTGTCTGCGCCTACACCCAGCCGCCGCGCCCGGCGGGCCGGGGCAAGCAGTTGCAGCCGAGCCCCGTCCACCGCCGTGCGGAGGAACTGGGCATCCCCGTCCGCCACCCGCTGAGCCTGAAAGACCTGGACGCGCAGGCGGAATTCCTGGCGCTGGAGGCGGATCTGGCCGTGGTCGTCGCTTATGGCCTGATCCTGCCGCAGGCGGTGCTGGACGGGCCGCGGCTGGGCTGCATCAATGTCCATGCCAGCCTGCTGCCGCGCTGGCGCGGGGCGGCACCCATCCAGCGGGCAATCCTGGCGGGCGATTTGGTGACCGGGATCACCATCATGCGCATGGCGGCGGGGCTGGATACCGGGCCGATGCTGGCCCGCGCGCGGGTGCCGGTGGAAGACAAGACCAGCGGCGAACTGCACGCCGAACTGGCTGAAGTGGGCGCGCGGCTGCTGGTCGATACGCTGGCCCAGATCGAGCAGATCCGCCCGGAAGAACAGAACAACCTGGAAGCAAACTACGCCGCCAAGATCGACAAGGCCGAAGCGCGGATCGATTTCACCCGCAGCGCCGAACTGATCGAACGCGAGGTGCGCGCCTTTGCTCCCTTCCCCGGCTGCTGGCTGCAACTGGATGGGGAACGGATCAAGGTGCTGAAGGCCCACGTGATCGGCGTCAACGGTGCGCCCGGCACCGTGCTGGATGACCAGTTCACCATTGCCTGCGGCGATGCGGCGATTCGCCCGGTGACCGTGCAGCGCGCGGGCAAGCCGGCCATGGCGACGGCGGACTTCCTGCGCGGCAAGCAGGTGCCGGTGGGCACGGTGCTGCATTGACCCGCTTTGCACTCACCCTGGAGTTCGACGGCGGGCCGTTCATGGGCCTGCAACGGCAGAGCCATGGCCCCAGCGTGCAGCAGGCGGTGGAAGAAGCGATCCTGGCCGTCACTGGGGAACAGGCCGTGCTGCACAGTGCCGGGCGCACGGACAGCGGGGTCCATGCACTGGCGATGCGCAGCCATGTGGACATCGCCAAGCAGATCGAACCCTTCCGCCTGATGGAGGCGCTGAATTATCACCTGAAGCCGGATCCGGTCGCGGTGCTGGCCTGCGAGGTGAAGCCGGATGACTGGCACGCGCGCTTTTCCTGCACCGGGCGCAGCTACATCTATCGCATCCGCAACCGCCGGGCGCCGTTGACGGTGGACCATGGGCTGGCCTGGCACGTGATCCGTCCGCTGGATGCAGAGGCGATGCAGCGGGCGGCGCAGGCGCTGGTGGGCTTGCATGATTTCACCACCTTCCGGTCCGCCCATTGCCAGTCCGCCAGCCCGGTCAAGACGCTCGACCGGCTGGACGTGCGGCGCGAAGGCGAATGGGTGCTGGTGGAGGCAGAGGCGCGCAGTTTCCTGCATCACCAGGTGCGTTCAATGGTCGGTTGCCTGTCGCTGGTCGGCACCGGGCAATGGCGCGAAGGGCAGATGGCGGAGGCGCTGGCGGCGGCAGATCGCGGCGCGCTGGGCCTGAATGCACCGCCGGAAGGGCTGTATTTCCGTGCGGCAACCTATCCCGACGAAGCCTAGACTAGGCCCCCGCTTGCCCTCAGCCTAGTTTGGCGCGGGCGTCGGCTCCACCCGCCGGTTGCGATCACGCGGTCCTGGCTCCACCCGCACGCCGTTGCCGTCGATGTTGAGATCGATGTTCACCCCTTCGACATTGCCGGAAATGGTCGCACCGTTTGGCCCGACGTTCAGGGTCGCGCCGCTGTCACCCAGGGGAATGCCTTCGATTTGCGGGACGTCCAGCGGCTGGACCGGGCCTTGCGCATCCGGGGTTTCTGTCGGGCGGGCGCGGCGCGGCGGGGCCTTTTGCCCCAGTGCTTCGGCCATGAAGGCGCGCCAGATGCGCGCGGGCAGCCCGCCCCCGGCCACGCCGTTCAGCGGGGTATTGTCGTCATTGCCGATCCACACCCCGGTGACGATGTCCCCGGCATAGCCGACGAACAGCGCATCGCGGTTGTCCTGGCTGGTACCGGTCTTGCCGAAGTTGGGGCCAGACAGCATCGCCGCCCGGCCGGTTCCCCGGTTGATCGCCTGCCGCAGCATGGCCTCGATCGCGGCGTGTTCGCTGCGGGACAGGCTGCTGCGGCCGTTCCACAGGCCATCAAACCAGCCTTCCTCCGCCCGTTTAAACGCGGTCGGCTTGACCGGGAAACTGTTGCCGGCAACCCCGGCATAGGCGGCGGTCAGTTCCATCAGCGTCATGGTGCTGGTGCCCAGTGCCAGGCTGGGATCGCCTTCCGCCAATGGCGCGGTGACGCCCAGATCGCGCGCGGTTTCGATCACCGCCGCATCGCCGACCTGCTGCAACAGCCGCACGGATGCGACATTGCTCGACCGGGCGAAAGCATCGGCCAGCGTGATGCTGGGCGAATAGCCGCCACCGGAATTGCGCGGGCGGTATGATCCGGTTTCGAACGGCAGGTTGGACACCTTGTCATCCGGGTCCATCCCTTCGCGCAGGGCGGCGAGATAGACGAACAGCTTGAAGGTCGATCCCGGCTGGCGGCGGGCCTGGGTGGCCCGGTTGAACGGGGACTTTTCGTAATTGCGGCCGCCGATCATCGCCACCACTTCGCCATTGGGGCGCATCGCCACCAGCGCGACTTGTGCCCCGCCCAGCCCGGCGCTTTCCACTGCGCGGCGGGCCGCAGCCTGAAGCCGGGAATCGAGCGTGGTGCGGATAGTCTGCCGGGCATAGCTCGCTTCCGACCGTGCGCGCGCTTCGGGCAAAGCCCAGTCGGCGAAATAGGTGCCCGTCGGCAAGTCTTCGCGATTGCGGACATCGACCTGCGGGGTGCGCACCGCCTTGGCCTCGGCCGCGGACAGGTACCCGGCCGCGACCATCGCGTTCAGCACCATCCGCATCCGCCGTTCGGCCCGTTCTGGGTTGTTGGTCGGCGCAAGGCGGCTGGGGGCCTGCAGCATCCCCATCAGCATCGCCGACTGGCCGAGCGTCAGCCTCTCCGGCTTGCGGTAGAAGTAATGCATCGACGCGGCGCGCAGGCCATAAGTGTTGTCGCCGAAATAGGCGTTGGACAGGTACCGTTCGAGGATTTCGTCCTTGGTCAGCCAGGCCTCCAGCCAGAACGCAATCAGGGCCTCCCGCGCCTTGCGGGTCAGGTTCTGGTCGGCAGTCAGGAACGTGAACTTGGCCAGCTGCTGGGTGATCGTGCTGCCGCCTTGCGTGCGGTCACTGGTCAGGTTGCTCCACAGCGCGCGGCCGACGCCATAGGGGTCCACGCCCCAGTGGCTGTAGAACCGCCGGTCCTCGATCGCCATCAGCGCCTGGACCACGTGCGGCGGCAGGTCGGCCACTTTTACCGGCTGGTCCACCACCGCCCCATTGCGGGCAATCGGGGTGCCGTCTGCCGCCAGCAGCGTCATCTGCGGCGGGACAATCGGTTGCAGCGATTTGGACAGCGGCGCGGTTACCGCCAGCCAGCCAATCAGCAGCACGAACAGCGCCAGGGTGGCCAGCGCGCCGCGCCTGATCCACCAGCCACGTGTGCGGCCGGGCTTTTGCGGCGGGGCTGCAAGGGGCGGACGGGGCGCGAAATCATCGTCGTCCTCGTCCTCGCCATACAACGGGGACCAGGGCAGGTTTTCGGAATAGGGACGCTGGCGCGCGGGCGGTTCCACCTGCCACGGGTTCGGGC
>JBARAF010000218.1:0-4832 GCA_049791695.1 Croceibacterium sp. | reverse complement strand
GTGGTGGAACGCGGCGGCTGGCGGATTGGCCTGCTCAGCTACAACTGCGTTGGCCCGGAAAACTCATGGGCTGCGCCTGACCGGGCTGGCTGTGCTTTCCTGCCGATGACCACGGCGGATGGTAGCCCGGTGGCTCCGGCTGCGCCAATCGACGCGATGACGGATGAAGCGCGGGCGATCCTGCAATCCGACATCACCGCACTGCGCCAGCAGGCGGACCTGGTGCTGGTGGCGCTCCACAAGGGCGTGGTCCACACGCCCGCCACGCTTGCACCTTACGAGCGCGGCATTGCCCGCGCCGCGGTGGAGGCCGGAGCGGACGCTGTCATCGGCCACCATGCCCACATCGTGCGCGGGATCGAATTCATCGAAGGCAAGCCGGTTTTTCACGGGCTGGGCAACGGCTGCGTGGTCACCAGTGCGTTGAGCCCGGCCCAGGACCATCCCAAACGCCGTGAATGGGCGGAGCGGCGCAAGGCACTGTTCGGGTTCGAGCCCGATCCTGCATACACTCTGGCCCCGTTTCATCCCGAAGCAGTCAATGCCATGCTTGGCCGGTTGATGATCGCGCCCGACGGATCCGTGCGGGCAGCCATCGTGCCAGTCCACGTGGAAGCGCCCGGGCGCCCGGTGCTTGCCAGCGGAACGCGGGCGGGTGAGATCATGCGGTACATCGAAAAGATCACCCGGATGGCCGGCCTGCCGCCAATCCGGATTGACGAAAATGGAGAGGTGGCTGCGGCATGACGCGCTGGATGATCTGGCTGGGCGGCTTTGCGCTGCTGGCAGCCACTGCCATCGACACGCTGGCCGTGGCGGGCCGTAACCTGGGCTGGTCGATCCACGGTTCGATTGAGCTGATCCAGGCGGCCGTGCTGGTGGCGGGCGCGATTGCGCTGTTGCTGTCCAGCATCGCCGCCAGCCATGCCAAGGTTCACCTGCTGGTCGACCGCTTGCAGGGCCGCCCGCGTGATTGGGCCGTGCGGGCCAACACCGCGCTGACGGCGCTGTTCTTCGCCCTGTTGCTGGCAGGGTCTGGCTGGATCGCGCTGGACCTGTGGAACGCCCACGAAATTGGCGAGATCACCGGTGTTCCGTGGCGCTGGATGCGCCTGTTTGCCAACCTGTGTTTCGCCGCCACGATTGCGGTGCTGTTGGCCCAGGCATTCGGACGGAAGCGCGCATGACCGATCTTGCTTCCCCCGCCACCGGGATGGTCGGCGTGGCCATCCTGTTCGTGCTGTTGCTGCTGGGGCTGCCAATCGGCGCAGCGCTGGGGCTGGTCGGCATTGGCGGGCTGATGCTGCTGCTCGGCTTCGAGCCGGGCCTGATCAAGGCTGGGGTGGTCGCGATTGAAACGCTGACCCGGTATGAACTGGGCACCCTGCCGCTGTTCCTGCTGATGGCGCAGCTGTTCTTTTCCGCCAATGCCAGCCGTGACCTGTTCGACGCCGCGGCCAAGTTCATCGGCCACCGCAAGGGTGGTTTGGCCTATGCCTCGGTCGCCGGATGCGCCGGGTTCGGGGCGATCAATGGCTCCAGCCTCGCCACGGCGGCGACCATCGGCATGGTGGCCCTGCCGGAAATGCGCCAGCGCGGATATTCCGATGCGCTGGCCACCGGCACGGTCGCGGCTGGCGGCACCCTGGGGCAAATGATCCCGCCATCGGGCGCGCTGATCGTGTTCGGGATCATTGCCGAACAATCAATCGGCCGCCTGTTCACGGCGGCGATCATCCCCGGCCTCAGCCAGGCATTGTTCTACGCCTTGGTGGTGTGGATCGTCGTCCGCCTGCGGCCCCATGCGGCACCACCCAGTGAACGGGCCAGCTGGCGCGAACGCTGGATTTCGCTCGGCCGGATTGCCGACATGGTTGTGGTGATCGGTGCGGTCATCGGCGGGATTGCGGTCGGCTGGGTCAGCCCGTCCGAAGCCGCCGCCATCGGCGCCGCCGGTGCATTGCTGATCGCCGCCTGGCGCAAGCGCCTCAGCCGCGACATGTTGTTCAACGCCTTTGGCGAAACCCTGCGCACCAGCGGGCTGATCATGCTGGTGGTGATCGGCGCGCTGATATTCTCGGTCTTCGTCAGCATCACCGGCCTGGCCGAGGCAGTCGGCACGTCGATTTCCGGATTGGGGCTGGGCGCGATTGCCACGCTGCTGCTGATCGCGGTGTTCCTGCTGGTGCTCGGGTCAGTCCTCGACGGCCTGGCGCTGATGCTGCTGACCACGCCGATCCTGCTGCCGGTGGTGACTGATCTGGGCATGTCGCCGATCTGGTTCGGCATCTTCATCGTGCGGGCGATGGAAATCGGCTTCGTCCACCCACCGCTGGGGATGAACCTCTACGTTATCCAGGGCGTGGCCAAGGACGTCAGCATCTCGCGCATCTTCAAGGGTGTGATGCCGTTCCTGGCCAGTGACCTTGTTCACCTGCTGCTGCTCATCTTGTTCCCGGCCATCGTCCTGTGGCTGCCGACGGTGCTGGGCCAATGACCAAGGACCGCAAGATGATTGCCTCGCTCGGGCCCGATGTGCCCCACGCCCTGCTGGCTGCGACGGGCCGCTATGCCGGGCTGCTGCCCTGGACCATCGACCGTCCCTTTCCGCAGGCGGCGCAATGGCTGGAAAGCAAGTTCCCGCTGTGGGCGTTTTCGGTGGTGGAAGACTGGGCCATTGGCGCGTTCGATCATCTGGATGCGGTGGTGTTTTCCCG
Organism: Croceibacterium sp.; assembly: GCA_049791695.1. Taxonomy (GTDB): domain Bacteria; phylum Pseudomonadota; class Alphaproteobacteria; order Sphingomonadales; family Sphingomonadaceae; genus Croceibacterium_C. The sequence goes on along the minus strand of JBARAF010000218.1, from coordinate 2,115 downwards.
CGGCGACGATGCTGCGCAGCGGCTTTATTATTATCTGTGCGAATTGCAGCGGCGCGGGCTGGTGGCCGGGCCGGAACCGCTGATCCTCGACGTCGCCCGCATCCCGCGTCCCGGCGGGGAACAGCGGTGCACCGATGCCATAGCGACCATGGCCAATCACTTTGCGGTGGAACCTGCGGCCGTGGCGCGCGCGATTGCCGAAGCCAATTCCGCCCAGCCTGTGGTGGAGCCCGGCGGGGGACAGCGCAGTTGCCTGCTGGCCGGTACCCTGCCGCCGGATGAGCGGCTGCATCGCATGATTGAACAGGCCGGGTGGCACCCCGCAGGGCAGACCATGCTGGAAGCCTGGGGAAGCCAGCAGGGAGTGATCGAACCCCACGCAGATGGGCTCTACGCCGCCCTTGGCCGCTATGTGCATCAGGCGCAGACGGGCGCGCGCAGCTTCCATGATCGCAGCGCCATGCTGCACCAGCGCATTGCAGCCGCCTCCGCCAGCTCTGCCGTGCTGTGGTATGCGGAAGAGGACGAGGCGGAAGTGTGGAACCTGCCCGCGCAGCGCGATGCGCTGGAACGGGCCGGAGTGCCGACACTGGTCCTCACGCGCCGCAGCTGGCGGGCCGATGACGGTGTTGCCGGCGAAATTGCCCAATTCCTGCAGGAGCTTGATCGATGATGCCGCTTGCCGGGCACCGCGTGGCCGCGCTGGGTGCGATGGCGGACAGCCCGCTGGCCCGTTATCTCGTTTCGCTGGGGGCGGAACTGGGCGGGCCGGTGGCTGATGCCTCGTTCGTGATCGACGATCTCGGGCTGGAAGCAACCGCCGGGCTGGGTATTCCGGACAGCGCCGTGCACGTATCTGTCACGCCGTTTGGTTCAGGCGGCCCGCGCTCGCACTGGAAGGGCGGCGAACTGGTGGCTTCGGCCATGGGCGGGACCCTGCGCCTGACAGGGGAGCCGGGCCAGAAGCCGGTCAAGGAAGCGGGCGACGCCTGCACCTTCCATGCCCACATGGTCGCAGCCGCCGGGGCCATGGCGGCGCATCATGCGCGCGGCAGCCACGGCGCTGGCCAGCACGTCGACGTTTCGATCCAGCAGGTGGCGTTTAACCGCAATGTCAGCGGGGTGCTGATGTGGCAGTTCGACCAGCGCAAGCTGGACCGGGCAGGGGGTTGCATCGCTTATGGCCGGGCCACAGTCCGGGTGATCTGGAAACTGGCGGACGGCTGGTGTTTCCATGCCTTGATGACCGGACGGCTAGGCGCTCCTGCCAATCAGGCCTTGTCCGACTGGATGGATGAAGCCGCGATCGACAACCCGATGCGCGGCGTGGACTGGCTGGCCTACAACCGGTCCACTCTGGCGGAAGAAACGCGATCCGTATGGCAGGCCGCGATGGCCGCATTCTTCGCCACCCGGACCAAGGCGGGGATTGCCAGCGAAGGCCGCCGCCGGGGGATCAACGCCTGCGTGGTCAACGAACCGGCTGACGTACTAGCGGACCAGCATCTGGCCGCGCGCGGTTTCCTCGATACGGAGGACGGACTGCCGGCACGGTTTGCGGCGATCCGCGCGGGCGAGCCTGCCGCCGCGCCTGCGGTCCACACGGGTGACAGGCCCGGCCCGCTGTCCGGCGTGAAAGTGCTCGATTTCGCCTGGGCGCTGGTCGGGTCGATCACCACCAAGACGCTGGGTGACATGGGAGCGGAGATCGTCAAGATCGAAACCCGGAGCCGCCCGGACCTCGCCCGAATGGATGTCCAGGTCTCCGCCTCCAGCGCGAAAAGCCTGGATGACAAGCCCTGGTTCGCCCACCTCAACACCTCCAAGCGTAGTCTGTCGCTGAACCTGAAACAGCCGGAAGCGCGCGAAGTGCTCAATCCGCTGATCGACTGGGCGGACGTGGTGGTGGAGAATTTCTCCCCCGGCACCATGGCCAAGCTGGGGCTGGATTACGCCAGCCTGGTGCAGCGCAATCCGGGGCTGGTGATGGTGTCAGGCAGCGTGTTCGGTCAGACCGGCCCGCTGGCGCAGGAATGGGGCGTAGACGGCACGGGCGGGGCGCTTTCGGGCCGCACCTACCTCACCGGATATGCTGGCCGCGATCCGGTGATCCCC
>JBARAF010000217.1:0-12824 GCA_049791695.1 Croceibacterium sp. | reverse complement strand
GGGTCGAGGCGATTCCCCCCAGCGAACCAAGCGAAGACAAAGTGAAGGTGGAGCCTGAAAGTTCCTCCGACGCCGCCTTGCCGCTGCGCGCCGCTTCCGCCAGCCGCACGATTTCCGCCGCCAGTTGCCACAGGTTCTTGCCCTGGGCGTCCCGAATCACCGGCACCATCAGGCCCGCCGGGGTCATCGTCGCCATGCCCAGGTGCACCGCGCCGTGGCGGGTGATGAAATTGGCCTCATCATCATACCGCGCGTTCAGCATCGGGAACTGCGGCAGCGCGCGGCACAACGCCGCGATCAGCAAGGGCAGCAGCGTCAGCTTTGGCCGGTCGGCAAGCTGGGCATTGAGGGTGATCCGCAGCGCCTCCAGTTCGGTGACGTCGCATTCCTCGACATAGGTGAAGTGCGGGATGTGCCGCTTGGCCGCGGCCATGTTCTCGGCAATCCGGCGGCGCAGGCCGACGACCTTGATAACCTCATCCGGGCGGGCAGTGCCTGCGGCGGCATAGCCCTGCCCGGCATTATAATTGAGGAAGGCATCAAGATCGGCATGGCGCACGCGCCCTTCCGCCCCGGGCTTCACCTGCGCCAGGTCGATTCCCAGATCCCGCGCCCGCTGGCGCACCGCCGGGCTGGCGAGGACTTTGGCCCCTGCATGGGCAACAGGCGCCGGCGATGGCGCAACAGCTTCCGGTTCCACGATGGGCGCAGGGGGCGGCGGCAATTCGCTGCTGTGGATCGGTTGCACTTCCGCGACCGGCATCTCAACCGTGACGGAGGCTGGTTCAACCGCCTCCGGGGCGTCCGTCTCCAGCACCACCAGCGGCGATCCGATGGCGATCACGTCGCCCACTTCGCCCGCAACCTGCAGCACCACGCCGGCCACCGGGCTTTCCATTTCGACCGTCGCCTTGTCGGTCATCAGGTCGGCTACCTTGCCGTCCTCTTCCACCCGGTCGCCCGGTTTGACATGCCAGGCAACGATTTCGGCTTCGGCAATGCCTTCGCCGATGTCGGGCAGGTTGAAGGTGTAACGGGCCATCGCGTCAGGCTCCCAACATTCGGTCGATCGCTTCGCCCACGCGGACGGGACCGGGGAAATAGGCCCATTCCAGGCTGTGCGGATATGGGGTGTCGAACCCGGTCACGCGCTCAACCGGCGCTTCCAGGTGATAGAAACAGCGTTCCTGTACCAGGGCGCTGAGCTCCGCGCCAAAGCCGCTGGTACGGGTCGCTTCGTGGATGATCAGACATTTGCCGGTTTTCTGCACCGACTTTTCCACAGCCTCTATGTCCAGCGGAACAAGGGTGCGCAGGTCGATGATTTCGGCATCGACGCCCTTTTCGCGGCACACTCCCTCGGCCACGTGGACCATGGTGCCATAGGCGAGGATCGTCAGCGCCTCCCCTGCCCGGACCACCCGCGCCTTGCCCAGCGGCACGGTGTAATGACCTTCCGGCACATCTGCGTCCGGGTGGTCTTTCCACGGGCGGGTCGGGCGGTCGTAATAACCGTCGAACGGGCCGTTATAGATGCGCTTTGGCTCCAGGAAGATCACCGGATCGTTGCTCTCGATCGCGCTGATCAGCAGGCCCTTGGCGTCATAGGGCGTACTCGGCACCACGGTGACGAGCCCGGCAACCTGGGTGAACATCGCCTCCGGGCTCTGGCTGTGGGTCTGCCCGCCAAAGATGCCGCCGCCGAACGGGCTGCGCACAGTCAGCGGGGCGATGAATTCTGCGGCCGAGCGATAGCGCAGCCGCGCTGCCTCGCTCACGATCTGGTCGAAGCCGGGATATATATAGTCAGAGAACTGGATTTCCGGCACTGGCCGCAGGCCATAGGCGCCCATGCCCACGGCCACGCCGATGATCCCGCATTCGCTGATCGGCGTATCGAACACGCGGGTCTTGCCGTACTTCTCCTGCAGCCCTGCGGTGCAGCGGAACACGCCGCCGAAATATCCGACGTCTTCCCCCAGCACGACAACATCCGGATCGCGGCCGAGCATTTCGTCGAGCGCTTCGTTGATCGCCTCGATCATGGTGAGGGACCGGCTCACTGGTCGCCCTCCGGATATTTGACCCGTCGTTCATGCATCGCCTGGGCGGACTGTTCCTTTAGGTGCCAGGGCTGCTGTTCGAACACGTCTTCAAACATGGTGGTATCGGGCTGGTGCAGGCCGTGGCCCAGGATGCCGTTCTTTTCCGCCGCCTTCATCGCCAGGCGCACTTCTTCGTCCAGGGCCTTGTCCATCGCTTCGTGCTGTTCCACCGACCATTCGCCCAGCGCGATCAGATGATCCCGCAGCCGCATGATCGGATCGCCCAGCGGCCAGTCGGTCCGTTCCTGTGCGCTGCGATAAACGGACGGATCGTCCGACGTTGAATGGCCTTCCGCGCGGTAGGTAAAGTATTCCACCAGCGTCGGCCCGGCATTGGACCGGGCGCGGTCAGCCGCCCACCGCTGCGCCGCATAAACCGCCAGTGCATCGTTGCCGTCCACCCGCAGGCCGGCAATGCCATAACCGATTGCACGTGCGGCAAAGGTGGTCCGCTCCGCGCCAGCAAGGCCTGAGAAGCTGGAGATGGCCCACTGGTTGTTGACCACGTTCAGGATCACCGGGGCATTATAGACTGCGGCAAAGACGATGGCGGCGTGGAAGTCGCCTTCCGCTGTCGATCCTTCGCCCACCCAGCCCACTGCAATCTTGCTGTCGCCGCGCATGGCGCTGGCCATGGCGTAGCCGGTCGCCTGCGGCAGCTGAGTCGCCAGGTTGCCGCTGATGGTGAAGAAGTTCACCTCGCGCGCGGAATAGAGGATCGGCAGCTGCCGCCCTTTCAGCTTGTCCGCCTTGTTGGAGAAGATCTGGTTGATCATCGCTTCCAGCGGATACTGGCGGGCGATCAGGCAGCCCTGCTGACGGTACGTCGGGAAAATCATGTCTTCCGCGTCAAGCGCATGGGTGGCAGCGACAGACACCGCCTCCTCTCCCATGCATTTGAGATAGAAGCTGGTCTTCCCCTGCCGCTGCGCCCGGTACATCCGCGCATCGAACGCGCGGGTCAGCGCCATTTCGCGCAGCAAGCCGCGCAACTGGTCAGCGGTCAGCCGCGGGTTCCACGGGCCGTGGGCGAGGTTGTCCTCCCCCAACACCCGAATCATGTCGGTGCACAGCGGATTGGTGTCCGACGCCGGGCAGGCTTCATCCGGCCGCATCTGCGCACCGGCCGGGGGAATCTTCAGGTGGGTGAAATCGACCGCATCGCCGGGCCGGAACAGCGGTTCCGGGACATGGAACGACAGGCGTGGGCGGTTATGCCCCTTGCTTGCCTCGCCATCGGCCATGTCGCTCTCCCGAATCCGCTTGTGAAATTATCGTTCAATTATCCGACATTTTATTAGTTACGCACGATACCGTCAAGATGATGCCTTCACACCGCCACCGGAGCCCTGATGACCCCCTGCGGCGTGTAGTCAGTCACCGCAAAATCATCGAATTTGTAGTCAAAGATGCTGACGGGGTGTCGCATCAGATGAAGCCGTGGTTCGCCTCGCGGTTCCCGGCCCAGTTGCTCCTCCACCAGGTGCGCATGGTTGAGGTACAGGTGCGTATCACCCCCGGTCCACACCAGTTCTCCCGGCTCCAGCCCGGCCTGTGCTGCCACCATCCGCGCCAGCATGGCCGCCCCGAACAGGTTGAACGGCAGGCCCAGCGCCACGTCGCAACTCCGCTGATAAAGCTGACAGTTGAGGCGGTTGCCTGCCACATGAAACTGATAGGTCTTGTGGCACGGCGGCAACGCCATTCCGTCCAGCTCGGCCACGTTCCATCCTTCGATGATATGCCGCCGGCTGCCCGGATTGCTCTGCAGGTCTGCCACCAGGCGGGCCACCTGGTTGATCCCCGCCCCCGGCCGAAACGAGCCGTCACCGGCGGGTTCATACGTCGCCCAATCAACCCACTGCTTGCCATAGACCGGCCCGAGATCGCCCCATTTTGCCGCAAAATCAGCGTCATCGACGATGCGCGCCTCGAAATCGGACTGGGAAATGTCGTCACCGGAGGCCCGGCGATATTTCGCCAGTGGCCAGTCGCTCCAGATCGTCACCCCTTGTTGCAACAACGGCCGGATATTGGTGTTACCGGTCAGGAACCACAGCATCTCCCGCGCCGCCGCCTTCCAGAACACCCGCTTGGTCGTCAGCAGGGGCACCCGGCCATCGGCAAGATCGAACCGCAACTGCGGCCCGAAGATCGACCGGGTCCCGATTCCCGTCCGGTCGACACGCTCATCCCCCTGTTCCCAGATGCGTCGCATCAGGTCGAGATAGTCCCATTCCCAGTGGCGTCCGGACGCCTTTGTCTCGCTGTTCATGGAAAACAGAGCTACCACCAAAAACGCCGCTTGCCAGCCCGCAACCTCCCCCCTATAGGCCCGCTCCTGCCTCGCAGCCGGAGTGATCCGGCAGCGCCGGTCGGGGAGTAGCTCAGCCTGGTAGAGCACTGTCTTCGGGAGGCAGGGGCCGGAGGTTCGAATCCTCTCTCCCCGACCATTTTACCTTAATTTGCATTGTGTATCCGCCAGCGCTTCCAGCGCTGCGCGGACCCACGTATTTCCTGCACATGGAACGGTACTTGCCCTTGTAATCCAGCGGCAACATGGCCATTGGGGGCGCGCCTGCTGTGACCCCGAAAAGCGATCGCGATGAACCTGACCCATCCCTTCTTTGACGCGGACGGCGACAAGCTGCGTGAAGAGTGTGGCATCTTTGGCGTCATCCGCGCCCATGAAGCCGCCGCCGCCTGCGCCCTGGGGCTCCATGCCCTGCAACATCGCGGACAGGAAGCTGTCGGCATCACCAGTTTCGATGGTGCGGAATTCTTCACCCGCCGTGGCCTTGGCCACGTGGCCGAAGTGTTCAGCAGCGGCGAATCGATTGCCGAACTGCCGGGCCACATGGCTGCCGGCCATGTCCGCTATTCCACCACCGGTGGCGCAGGCCTGCGCAATGTGCAGCCGCTCTATGCCGATCTGGCGACCGGCGGCTTCGCCGTGGCCCACAATGGCAACATTTCCAACGCCCAGCATCTGCGCAACGAACTGGTGCGCAAGGGCGCGATTTTCCATTCCACGTCCGATACCGAAGTCATCATCCACCTGGTTGCCACCAGCCGTTACCCCACGGTGCTGGACCGGTTCGTGGATGCGTTGCGGATGGTCGAAGGCGCCTATTCCCTGCTGGTGATGACGCCGCAGGGCATGATAGCCTGCCGCGATCCGCTGGGCATCCGCCCCCTGGTGATGGGCAGCCTGGGTGACGCGGTGGTCTTCGCCAGCGAAACCGTGGCGCTGGACGTGGTTGGTGCGGATTTCGTCCGCCAGATCGAACCGGGCGAACTGGTCCAGGTCGATCTCGACGGCAAGATTACCAGCCTGCGCCCGTTCGGTGAAACCAAGCCGCGCCCGTGCATTTTCGAACACGTCTATTTCAGCCGCCCGGATTCGATCTTCAATGATCGTTCGGTCTACGAATCGCGCAAGCACATCGGCATCGAACTGGCCAAGGAAGCGCCGGTGCAGGCCGATCTGGTGATCCCGGTGCCGGACAGCGGCGTCCCCGCGGCCATCGGCTTTTCCCAGCAGAGCGGCATCCCGTTCGAACTGGGCATCATCCGTTCGCACTATGTCGGGCGCACCTTCATCCAGCCGTCTGACGGCGCGCGCCACGCCAGCGTGAAGCGCAAGCACAATGCCAACCGCAAGCTGGTCGAAGGCAAGTCCATCGTGCTGATCGACGATTCGATCGTGCGTGGCACCACCAGCCTGAAGATCGTGCAGATGATGCGTGATGCCGGTGCGCGGGAAATCCATTTCCGCGTTGCCAGCCCGCCCACCGGCCATGGCTGTTATTACGGCGTCGATACGCCGGAACGGTCGAAGCTGCTGGCCGGCCGGATGGACGTGGCCGCGATGTGCGAATTCATCCAGGCGGACAGCCTCGCCTTCGTTTCGATCGACGGCCTTTATCGCGCCGTGGGCCTGAACGATCGCAACAATGCTTGCCCGCAGTACTGCGATGCCTGCTTCACCGGGGATTACCCGACCCCGCTGACCGACATTGCCGAACGGCATGGCGGGGACGCGCAGCTGCCTTTCCCCAAAAAGGTTTCCTGACATGAGCGGGCCGTTTGCAGGCCGCATTGCGCTGGTCACCGGGGCCAGCCGCGGCATTGGCGCAGCTACCGCCACGGCGCTGGCTGCTGGCGGGGCCCACGTGATCCTGACCGCACGCAAGGTGCGGGATCTGGAAGCAGTGGAAGATGCGATCCACGAACAGGGCGGAACTTCCACCATCGCCCCGCTGGACCTGACTGATGGCGATGCGATTGGCCGCCTGGCCACTGCCGTGGCGCAACGGTGGGACCGGCTGGACATCATGGTGCTGAATGCAGCCACCCTGCCCACGCTGACCCCGGTGACGCAAATTCCGCCCAAGGAATTCAGCGCCGCAATCACGCTCAACCTGCTGGCCAACCAGGCCCTGCTGGGGGCGTTCGATCCGCTGTTGAAGCGCGCACCTGCCGGGCGGGTGATTGGCCTGACCAGCAGCGTTGGCGCGCAGCCGCGGGCTTACTGGGGTGCCTATGGCGCCACCAAGGCGGCGTTTGACACGCTGCTGTCCGCCTATGGCCAGGAAGTGGAGAAAATCTCCAACGTCCGCACCGCAATTGTCGATCCGGGCGCCACCCGCACTGAAATGCGGGCCAAGGCCTTTCCGGGAGAAGACCCGCTGACCGTCAAGCTGCCCGAAGTGGTGGCTGCGCGGATCGTGGACCTGCTGGCGGCGGATTTCCCCGCCGGGCATTTCGAACGGGCTTAAGCACCCTTGGCCTTAGTTCATTTCCGGTTAGCCAGAGTGACCCCTAAGACCGTTGCCTCCAGCCCACGTTGACCGTCACCGCCCGAAGTGACGATATCCAGAAACTGGACGGCGCAATAGTTTGGCACAACAATCGGAGCGCTGTTCCTGCCAACTTTGAGGTTGCCGCCTTGCTGAATTGGTGACTTGTCGCTCTGCGCTGGACAACGAAGGCGCCAACTCAGGCTCCCGCCCTCACCGGCATCGACCTGGTCGATCTCCACTGAAAGAAGATATCCGCCCGGGCGAAGGTATAGCAGCTTGGAGGCTACTGGCCGGGTCGTTCCCGAGTTGACATAGACAGTCATGATGGGATCTTCGCGTCCCTTTTCGAGCACAAAGGATGCGCCAGCATCCGCCCCGTCAAACACTTGCCACCCCACAACGCCGGAATATTCCTCAATATCGGAAACATCGAACCCGGCCCTAGTCAAATGCTGCAGATCTGCACCGGGCATCAACCGGTAGATTTGCGCGACCTCGTCGAACTGTCCGGCTTTCCCCAGGCGATCCAAGAGCTGCCTGCCATAAGCTGCCGCTTTAGGCACATCCGGAAAACCGCCAGAACTGACAACGATCTCCACCACGGGATCCAAATTCGGGGCATTGGCGATGGAGTAGGACAGGAAATTTCCCACCCATATAGGCGCGCCCTTCCTGTAGCGCCGGAACATCGCGCGAAACTGGGGGTCATCGAGCCCCCGCAGCATAATCGGGAAAAGCGTATCCTCGCTCTCGGGCAAGGTGCGCAGCAGCGTGTCGATATTGGCCATTGCCGCTGGGTAGTCGGACCTGCGGGCCGCATCCTGGACCAGCCACAATTGCGCTCCGGCATCGCGCCGCGTCAGTCTTGTAGCCAGTTTCATCAAATGCCTGGCCTGCTCCGAATCCGGATTTTCGACAGAAAACATGGAACCCAATAAGCGCAGCGCACGGGCATTCGCCCCCTGCACCTGCAAGGCTTTGCGCGCCAAATCAGTGATCTGAGCCGGCGGCTTCAGCGGATTGCTGAGAAACATAGCTTCAGCGACTTTTGCCAAAGCAACCCCGTCATTGGAATTGATGGCCAGTGCGATGTTCGGGTTTTTTGTCCGGGTAACTCCAATCATCGCGATCGCGAATGACGCGCAGGTCACGATCGCGCCAATCAACAAAATAATCGCGAAGCGGAGGCGCCCAACGCGATAAATTGCGGCGAAAAGCCTTTGAAATATCATCACGCCCCCTTTCCAGAGACTGCAATCCGCGACGATTCTCCGGAAAATAACCATAAAACACATAGCGCAAAAAAGCTGGACAGGGCCGGAGTTCTCAAAGGATAATCGGTAATACTTGCCAGCGCCAACATGGCCATAACGACCGAAGCAAGCCGGGCAATCCTTACTTCCCTCATGCGACCGTCGCCCTGAATCCAGATGAACCAGGATCGCCGCACAACAGCCGCCAAGCCAACGAGCAATAGCAAGAACCCTGGCAGACCCATTGTCAGGACAATCTCTATCCAGTCATTATGAGCATGATTCACATACTGAGGACCCAAGGTAGAAACAGGTTCCCTTATCTCATAAGCTTCGACAAATGAACCGACGCCCGAACCCCATGGGAAATAATCACGGATTACCTGCATGGATACTGCCCAGAATTCTCCGCGCGTATCTTGACCCGCCTGCCCGCCAAACAATCTGCCGATAACTTCTGCTCGAGAGAATATTGCCGTCAACAACCCCACCGCAAAAATCGCTGCGCCAATTAACAGAGGCAACTGGCCAACCTTGTACCACTTGGCCGCCTTGCTGGAACCCGAATTGGATGGGGCGCTGTGATACAACACTGCTGCCGCAACCAATCCAAGCAAGCCAATGGCAAAACCTGCGCGTGAACCCGTCACCAGCAATAGCGGAAGGTTGACTATGACAACACCAACCGCAAGAATCTTTCTCAGGCGCTCCACTGGCTTGGTAGCCCCGCCGAGGCTGGCAAATGTCGCAATCATGGGAAACAAACACGCTAGGAGCACAGCCGCATGATTACGGTTGGCAAATAGCCCGACCGCCGACCCGTTGTTGGTGATGCGATAGAAATATAGCGGCCCTCGAGGCGAACCAATCACCTGCAAAATGCCCAAGAACCCGGAAACAATTGCAAGCCCAGTCACAACAGCCAGCAAATGAAAGCGTTCTTCTCGAGGAAGCTGAATTCCCAGAAGCAGAATGCCTAACGGAGCCAGCAGCGAAAGCAGCGCATGCCAACCGTTGAAAGGTGAAATAGTCAAAGGCCGCCATTGACCCGACAGTCCGGCAGCCTTGTCGATTTCCACAAACAGCTCTCGCCCCCCAAGGCTGTGCCAAAGTGCCGGAGGCAATGGGATCAAATGCAAGATGCAGAGCGTCATGACAGCCGCCAACACTAAGACGGGAGTCCGAAATGGCATGAAATGTTCGCGCCTGATTGTCATCAGTGCGTAGGCACAGACTGCGGCTGATAGAGGCAGCACGACGACCAGTGACGGAACATCAATCCTGGAAGCCCCGCCGAACACGAAAACAAGCGAAAGAAAAACCGCTAAAACCCAAAACTGGGGAGTGGCACGCATCGAGTATGTCATTGTTGCAATTTGCTCTTTGGCCACCGTTCACGATCAGTCCAGCAGTTTCCTGAATATGCCTCCCCCCCGCTCCACGCAAGGCAATTCAGGAGACACCGGCCTGGCCCGCCTCGCAGATGAAGGCGGATGGACACCTACGATCTGCATTAAACGCAGCAACGCGGCCGTGCCATTTGGGAGACGACACCATTTTCGCAATCAATTTGACGCATGCCGGTTTATGGCTATCAGCCTAGGCCAGCAATCCACCAGGCATTTAGACTCCTCTCAGGTTGCCTGCTGCCCTCTGTGGATCATCCTCAATGGTGGCATGCCCGATCAGACAACGCTTTTGATGGATGCAGAATTATTCTAATCGAACCGATATGACGCGAAAATTTGTGGAATCGGACTGATGAATTGGCAATTGAAGTCGCGCATGATCGGCACCATTGAACGGATGCCATTCTCTGCCTCGATTTATTACCTGGTGCAACGTTACGTCACCCGGACAGTCCCGCGCCCCAGTTCCTCGATCGACCAGGTTGTCGCCAACGAAGCTCGCCATCTTTGCGCATTTCGTCAGCAGACCGGTCGAGAACTGCCACACCTCGTTTTCGAATTTGGAGCTGGCTGGGATCTGTGCGGAGCGATCGTGCGGGCCGGCCTCGGTGTCCCGAAACAGATCATGGGAGACATTCACAGGCTGGCGTCCGCCTGGCAGATCAATCATGTGATCAACTGGCTGGATGACCACCCCCGCATGGCTCATCCTCTGACAACTATTTCCAACGTCGACAAGCATCTGGAGGCGACTACTGGCATCAGTTACCGCGCACCTTTTGACGCGCGTGATACCGGATTCGCAGAAGGTAGCGTGGATCTGATCACATCTACCAACACGCTGGAACATATACCTGCGAATGACATTAGATTGATCCTCCGCGAATGCCATCGTATCCTGGCGACTGATGGTGTCATGAGCATGCTGATCGATTACAGCGATCATTACTCTCATGCCGATGGGACGATCGGACCTTATAACTTTCTGCAGTTTTCGGCCGCTGACTGGCGTCGACATGATCACAACAACCACTATCAGAACCGCTTACGCCATTGTGATTTCCGCGCCTTGTTCAAGGAAGCTGGCTTCACTATCCTGCAAGACGATCCACGGCTGCCTGATCATCCTTCAATTGGACTCCCCTCCCTCGACGAAGAATTCCGCCAATACGCTGAAAAAGATCTGCTCCCGACAGCAGGTCACTTCGTCCTTTCACGAAGCTAAGTTCCCCATTGCACATTTTGCAGAGCCCGCTTCAATTGCGTAATTGCGCAGACCACAAAATTTTTTAGTTACATTAAATATACATCCTTTAAATGCTTATATTTTACGGGCACGTCCCGTATAATCTCGAAAGTTCTTTTTAACACGCACGAAACTAACGTCTGACATTATCTCAACATTACTCCTTTCGGTAGCAACAACCACGCCAAAGCCGCGACCGTCAATTCCATCAATATATAGCTGAGAGACTTTTCCGGCTCGGCTGAATTGAGCTGTATTTTGCCGAGTATCGGAAAAGCCGATGACGCCGACCGTCCCGCGGCCAACGATCTGACCACCGGCGATTTCGGTTTCGACAGCATCGATGCATTGAACAGCGTAAGGTCCGCCAAATAGCCCCCTGACGTTTACTGTCACACGATTGCCGTGCGGAAACGGACCAGCGGCACCTTGCATTCCATGCACTAAAACCGCTGCGTAAGCTGCCGTCCCTCCACCTTGTCCCGTTGCATCAGCGCTGACCACAGCAACATTGTCATTCGCCTTCCCATAAATGGAAAAACACGCCGAGTTGCTCGTCACCGGTTTTCCCGAAGGTACGCGAACACCCCGAGCATTTACGGTCAGCTCATTACCATTGCATGCCGGCTGATGTGCAACAGAAAATATCGTGACTGCGTCCTGGAAACAATCCGTCACGTCCGCATCGACGATGTTATAGCTAGCCCCGGCGGAAAGATAGACCGCGTGGCGCTGGATGTTTCTGGCCTTGACACGCACCCGGCAACCCAGAGCGGGAGAGAGTAATACGCCGTATCCTTCTGACATATCAGGCCTGCCAACGATTTCCGTCAGCTCGACATCGATCGTGCAGTTCGTGGGTGGTATGCCGGATGCCGTCAAAGGCTGCAGATGGACCCCCACAGTAATGCGGCTGATATGTCCACGAACTACAGCATTTTTTAGTGAATTGCTTGCGGGGTAGATGGCCCGCTCGTGCACTTCTGATGCAGTCGCGGCACGAGAACTGACTGTTCCGGTGCCAACTATCCGAAAATCGAGAAATTTTGAGTCACTGCTAATCCGAACGACATTCATACCCTGCGTTCCAGCACGCAGTTGCACGTTGCGCCATTCAACCCCCTTCGGCAAGGTGATCGAGCGATCAACACGATATAGTGCATCCTTGTCATCCACCACGCGCCCAAGGCGCGCTGCCCCATCGAGAGTATCCTGGATTGGTTTCGAGGCATCAGCTTTGGCCTCGATGGCGCCGGCAAAAATGGTCTGCAGCACGGGCTCGTCAATAGCCCACCATCCACCATCGTTCGGATTCAATTGACCATCTGGATCATAGCGGTCAAGCGATCTGAAGGTGAGAGCCTCGGGCAGTTCCGGTTTCCGCGCCACGCGACACCAACGGGAATTCCCGCGGTCCGTCACCCAGACCTTTGTCATGGTCGGTGGAAGCCTCATCCTTTGATAGTCTTCGAGAGGTGCTGCAAGCCCGTTGGCCGCGCAAGTTCCAACGGCCAGCGCCATTAGCAATTTGACGGCACTCAGAACCTGGCGTCTATCGACCCGAAAATCATTCATAAAACCTGGGATACAGATTACCTCCCGGCCAGGCAGACATCATACCGTGCTCAATTAACGCATTGGTTTGCTGTGTAAACTGGTGGAAGTCGGCAGTCGGAAGGTTTCGCGCGGCAGATGTCAACCATAGGACCGGCTCCACGGGGTCAGGGTATGGGCCGCTGAATTTCTCTGGATAAGAACGTTGCGTTTGAAATGAAACGATGTGCGGGCGAACAAACGCAAACTGGATATCCACTGCGGCTCTTGCCGAAGCGAGTTCCTGCTGCCCCACTAGTTCAAGCAAGAAACTCCAATATCCATTGTACCGCGTATCGCACGTCGCCTGATATTCAAGTGCGTCGGCAAGTGGCAGGCAGGTAGTGGGGGTAACAAGATCTACCGCCGCAGCCAGGTAGCCTAGGCCTTTCTGGCGCGCAGCCACTACGGCT
>JBARAF010000216.1:0-2555 GCA_049791695.1 Croceibacterium sp. | reverse complement strand
GCATCGCATCGGCCCCGGCCTTTGCGAACAGCTCTTCCCGCTGTTCAAGGCTGGTCAGGCGGAACGGGGGCACGTGCGGGGCGAAATGGCGCACCGGATGCGGATCGAACGTGGCGACAATCGCCGGGCGGCCTTCGGCGCGGGCCCAGTCCACCGCTTCCCCCACCACGTGCTGGTGGCCGAGGTGGAAGCCGTCGAAATTCCCCAGTGCGACAATCGCACCGCGCAACACTTCGGGTACCGGATCGTCATGCGCGATGCGCATCAGGCGGCCAATCCTACCACTCAGGCGCCTGCCATTCTTTCCAGCGTGACGAAGGCATAGGCCGGATCGCTGCCTTGCGCCGCGTGCTTTTCGCGGGCCACTTCGCGCCATATCTTCGCGTCAGGCGTGGCCATCACCACGTCACCGCCGGTGTTTTCAAACACTTCGGTCAGTTCCAGCCGGGTGGTCAGGGGCATGAACAGGTCGAAGATATCCGCCCCGCCGATGATCGCGATGTCACCATTGCCAGCCAGGGCCAGCGCCTCGTCCATGGTATGCGCCACTTCTGCGCCTTTCGCAGCCCAGCCGCGCTGGCGGGTCAGCACGATATGGCGGCGGCCGGGCAGCAGGCCGGGCAGCGAATCAAAGGTCTTGCGGCCCATGATCATCGGCTTGTGCATGGTCAGGCGCTTGAACCGTTGCAGGTCCGCGCGGATTTTCCACGGCACGTCGCCGTTTATCGCGATGGTGCCATCGATCGCCCGCGCCACCACTGCCACCACTTCACGCGCCATCATGTGCTCCTTCACCCGACACGGGTGACATGGCCCATCTTGCGGCCGGGCCGCGCTTCCGCCTTGCCGTACAGATGCAGATGGTTGAGCGGATCGGCCAGCAGGGCTTTCACCTGCAACGCCTCCGCGCCGATCAGGTTGCGCATTTCCAGCCGCGCCGCCAGCGTGGCGGTATCGCCCAGCGGCAGGCCGGAGATCGCCCGCACGTGGTTTTCGAACTGGCTGGTGACGGCACCTTCGGTGGTCCAGTGGCCCGAATTGTGCACCCGCGGGGCCATTTCGTTGAACACCGGGCCATCGGCCGTGGCGAAGAATTCCATCGCCATCACGCCGACATAGCCCAGTTTTTCCGCCGCCTGCTGCGCCAGCGCACGGGCCTGTGCCTCCTGTCCGTCGATGATCTTCGCCCGGGGGAAGAAACTGCGCGCCAGGATGCCGCTTTCGTGCACGTTCTGGCTGCTGTCCCAGAACCGCACTTCACCATCGGCGCGGCGGGCCAGGATCACGGAAAACTCCGCTTCGAACTTCACGAACCCTTCGTAGACCAGGCCCGCATTGGGCACCCGCAGGCCCATGACGTCATGCAGCGAATTGACCCGCCACTGGCCCTTGCCGTCATAACCGTCACGCCGGGTCTTGAGGATGCCGGGCGCGCCGATGCGGTCGATCACCTGTTCCAGTTCTTCATCGCTGTCGACGGCGGCATAGGGGGCGGGGCGGCCACCCAGGCTTTCGATGAAGCGTTTTTCCAGCAGCCGGTCCTGCGCCACTTCCAGCGCGCGGGTGCCGGGGTGCAGGCGGCCCTGCGGAATTGCGGCCAGCGGGGCGACGGGCACATTTTCGAATTCGTAGGTGACGACATCGCACTGCGCGGCAAATTCGGCCAGCGCGGTCTTGTCATGCCAGTCGGCACAGGTGAAATCGTGCGCCACTTCGGCGGCCACGCTGTCCTTTTCAGGGGCGTAGATGTGGCAGCGATAGCCAAGCTGCGCCGCCGCCATGGCGATCATCCGGCCCAGTTGCCCGCCGCCAAGGATGCCGATCATGGAGCCCGGCAGGATCATGACGCGGTTCATGCGTCGCTGGGCTTTTCGGCAACGCTGGCGGTCTGCGCGGCGCGGAATGCCTGCAGGCGCACGGAAAGGTCCGCATCCTGCAAGGCCAGGATCGACGCCGCCATGATGCCGGCATTGGTCGCGCCCGCTTCACCAATTGCCAGGGTACCAACCGGGATGCCGGCGGGCATCTGCACGATCGACAGCAGGCTGTCCTGCCCGCTCAGCGCCCGGCTTTGCACCGGCACGCCCAGCACCGGCAGGTGCGTCATGCTGGCGACCATGCCCGGCAGGTGCGCCGCGCCGCCAGCCCCGGCGATGATGATCTGGAACCCTTCCGCCGCCGCGCCCTTGGCAAAGGCCACCAGCCGGTCAGGCGTGCGGTGCGCGGACACGATCCGCGCATCATGGGCCACGCCCAGATCGTCCAGCACTTTTGCGGCACAGCGCATGGTCGGCCAGTCGGACTGGCTGCCCATCACAATTGCTACCTTCGCTGCGCCTTGCGCCATGTCAGCGGTCCTTCAGGTAATGCCGTTCGCCCGGGACCATCGCATCGTCGAATTCATAGACGATTGGCTGGCCGGTGGGGATTTCCAGTTCGGTAATGTCTTCGTCTGCAATGTTCGACAGGTGCTTCACCAGCGCCCGCAAGCTGTTGCCGTGGGCGGCGATGATCACCGTTTCACCGCTGGCCAGCACTGGCAGGATGTCGCTTTC
>JBARAF010000215.1:0-1721 GCA_049791695.1 Croceibacterium sp. | reverse complement strand
CTGGCTGGCGATGCCCACTGCGCGCGTCCCCTTGGGCGGGGTCTGCATGTTGGTTTCAACGAAAGTCAGCGGCACGCGGGCGATGTAATTGGTGCAGCCGAGGCAGTTCGGCCCTTCGATCACCATGCCGTACTTGGCGGAAATCTCGCCCAGTTCCAGCTGGTCGCGCATGCCTCCTTCGCCCGCTTCGGAGAAGCCGGCCGAATAGATCACCACCGCGCCGCAACCGCGTTCGGCAAGGTCACGGACGGTCTGCAGCACGAACGGACGCGGGATAGCCAGCACTGCGCAATCCACGCCTTCGGGCATGTCGTTGACGGTGGGGTAGCACTTCAGCCCGGCGATTTCGTCGCGCTTCGGGTTCACCGGGTAGATGTCACCGGCGAAGTTGTACTGCACGAGGTTGTTGAGCAGGGTTGCCCCCAGCGCACCATGGCGGTCCGACGCGCCGACAACGGCAACGGATTTGGGCCGCAGCAGCCGGTCGATCTGCTGGTTGGTGAAGCGCCTGGTGCTCATCGTGCATTCCCCTCTGGATTCGGCTGCGCTTTGCCAACTTCCCCGGCGGGTGTCGAGCGATGCGCCGTGCTTGCAACATTCAATCGTCATTGCGAGCGGAACGAAGCAATCCAGGGCCGCCTGAACAGCCCTGGATTGTTTGTCGCTCTTGCTCCTCGCAGTGGCGAGGAACCGGTAACTCCCCCTCTTGCGAGGGGAAATCATTGAGCTGGATCAGCCCTTGTTGACCTTGGTCGCGTCGAAGGTTTCCAGACCCGGCTTGAACGCCTTGTCGTCCAGGAACTGCTTGGTCGCTTCCTTGCGGGCCGCGGCGCCGCCGAAGCTGTGCAGGGCTTCCTGGGCGCGGATCTGGTATTCCAGGCCGTTGTCATAGGTCATGTCGACCATGCGGCGCATCGTCCACTTGGTGGCGCGCAGGGCGTGGCTGTCCTTCTTCTTCAGGACGTCGCAGATTTCCTGCACGCGGGCCTTCAGCTGTTCAGCCGGTACGCATTCGGTGACCAGGCCCTGTTCCGCGGCCTGCTTGCCGGTCAGGTTTTCGCCCATCATCGCGTGGTACATCGCCTTGCGGAACGGCATCAATTCCTGCGCCACCTTGGACGCGCCGCCGCCGGGGAGGATGCCCCAGTTGATTTCCGACAGGCCGAACTGCGCGTCTTCGCTGGCAATCGCGATGTCGCAACCGAACAGCGGGCCATAGCCGCCGCCGAAGCACCAGCCATTGATCATCGCCACGGTCGGCTTTTCATACCAGCGCAGACGTTCGAACCAGCCATAGCTTTCGCGCTGGCTCTGGCGGATGGCGCCCAGGCCCTGGGCTTCGGTCATGCGGAAATATTCCAGCAGATCCATGCCGGCGGTCCAGGCAGTGCCTTCACCGGTCAGCACCAGCACCTTTACGTCATCGCGGAATTCGAGAGCTTCGAGCACGCGCTTCATCTGGCGGTTGAGCTTGGGGCTCATGCAGTTGCGCTTGTCCGGGCGGTTGAACTTCACCCATGCCACGCCATCGACCACTTCGTAGGCGACGGTTTCTTCTTCCGGACGGGGATCGGGCTGCGACGGCATTGCCATGGTGGTCTCTCCTGAAAAATCGACTCAATATCGACTCGGCCACCGGCAATACGGGGCCGCGATGGCCAGCCCCATAAACCCAAGGATTGCTATCTTCAACAACAATCCTTATAGGATCAGGGATGAAG
>JBARAF010000214.1:0-6891 GCA_049791695.1 Croceibacterium sp. | reverse complement strand
GGCCCGAGCCACCCGGCGCTGCGCCATTCAGGAAGGCGCTGGCGCCGTTCAGCACTTGCACGCTGTCAAATAGTTCCGGCGCAACCAGTTGGCGCGGCGCGATCCCGTAAAGCCCGTTCAGGCCAATATCGTCGCCAAACAGGGGGAACCCGCGGACAATGAATTGTTCGGCCGCGTTGCCAAAACCATATGTTGTGCGAATGGTCGGGTCGTTTTGCAGCACCTCGCCCAGCGTCTGGGGCTGCTGGTTTAGGATCAGGGATTCGTCATAGCTGCGCACGGAAAATGGCAGATCCTCCGCCGGCTTGTCCCCCAGCACTCCTGCATTGCCACGGTTGAGCACGATCGTCGCGTTTTCCGCCTGCGCAGTCACCACGATCGCATCGGATGCCTCCTGCGCGGCAGCGGGCGCAGCCAGCACGGCGGCGATGACCAGGGACGAAGCGTGAATCGGCAGCAGGCGCATGGAAAATTGATCCCTCTTGGAAAAATGCATTGAATTGGTCGAATGTCAGGTTCGGCGGCGGCACCAGGCAATGGCGACAGCCAGCAAGGGCAGCCCCAGACCGAGCCAGGCCAGAAGATCGAACAGGCCATCTCCATTCAGCCCGGCAAGCAGCCCGGCAATGGAAGTAGTCGCGAGCACGGAGGGCATCGCAAATGTCCGGACCGCGGTTGATCGGCGGAAGGTACGGGCTTTCATGTAGCGGCGCCGTTGATTGGGGAGGAGCGCCTTGCGCCCCGGCGTAGCCACAGCCGCAAGCCCGTCCACAATATCCAGATCGTCGCGACATCGAGCAGCGCCCAGATGATCTTGAGCGGCAAACCGCCATAGTCGCCAAAGTGCAGCGGCTTGGACAGCATCAGTGCCTGTGCCAGCGGTGGCAGGTCGCGTGAGGCGGTCAGGTCCAGCCTCTTTGCATCGACCAGGGCAGGGGTCAGCAAATACTGGGTTGCCGGAGTGTCACCTTGAAAGAAGACCGCATAATGGTGGGCCGTGCTCCAGGCACCGCCGGGAAAGGCGATGAATTGCGGCGAACGCCCCGGCAGGGCGGTCTGGGCCACGGCCAGGGCCCGGTCGATAGAGCCATACTCCGAGGGCGCGAGCGCTTCGGCAGACGCGAAAGCAGATGTCATCTGGGCCAGTTCGCCGTTGCGCCAACTGTCCACCACGGGATCGGCAAAGGCGTTGATTGCGCCGGTTGCACCTACGACCACCATCCAGGCGAGCGCAGTGATGCCCAGCAAGTTGTGCTGGTCCAGTTGGCCGGTTCGCCGTGACCGGTCCATGCGCACCGTGCCGAACGCCAGTTTGCGCATGAACGGGGCATAAAGCACCACGCCAGACAGAAGCGAGATCAGGAACAGCACGCCCATCGCGCCCAGGAAAAGCATTCCGGGCAGGCCGAGGAACATATCGGTATGGATCTGCAGCAACACATCCATCACTCCGCCCTGCGGCGCCGGCCCCAGCGGTTGGCCGGTGGCGCGATCCAGAAACAGCAGCGTCATGTCCTGCTCGGCAGCGTCTGGCCTTGGCCCCAGCGTGATCGTCAGCAGTGAAGAATCCTGGCTGAACGCCATGAACAGCGGGACCTGCCCTGGTCGACCTGCCAATGCCTGAGCCAGCATCCCATCAAGCGGCTTGCCGTCCAACGCCGAAGCGGTCCCTCCCAGCACCGCTTCCTGATCCTCACCGGTCAGGGCTTCCACTTCGTCGTGAAAGATCAGGGGCAGGCCGGTGATGCACAGCATCAGCAGAAAGGCCGTGCAAAGGATGCTGCTCCATTTGTGGATTTGGGCCCAGAAACGAACTGCTGCGGTGGTCATGCGGGGCCCCTAGCAAGGGCAGACGTCACCCGCAATGCGAATAATTCGCAATAGCAGGGTGTATAATGTTTACAGCTGGCGCGGCTGGATGTCGGCGATCAGGGCGGGGATGATCGGTAACAAGTCGCGCGCAAGGAAGCCGACCTCGGCCATGTCACCCGCCAGCCGGGTGCCCGCAGCCCCATGGAGGAACACGCCCCAGGCGGCCGCGACCTGCGGGGCGGCACCGCGCGCGGCAATGCCGCCCACGATTCCGGCAAGCACATCGCCCGAACCGCTGGTGGCCAGGCCCTTGCAGCCGCCATCGAACAGCAGCATCGGCGCGCGCGAGGATGCGATCAGCGTTTCGACACCTTTGAGGACCACCACCACGTCAAAGTCCCGCGCCAGTTGGGTTGCCGCAGTTGCGGGATTGGCGGCGATGTCTTGCACGTCGATTCCGGTCAGATGGCTCATTTCACCATGATGTGGGGTCATGATTAAGCGGCCCTGTTGCGCAGCAATCAGTTCGCGCAAGTTCCCGGCGCACGTCAGTGCAGCTGCGTCCAGCACAATGGTCTGGCCTGTTGCTGCCCTCAGCAGGGCTGCGACCAACTCCTCAGTTCGCGCGCCCACCGACATGCCAGGACCCAGAACCAGCGCGTCGCAACTGGCGACGCGCTCGACCAAGAGCGATGCGGCATCGACCGCGATCTCACCATCGTCGTCAGCGGGTAGGGCAATCATGGCAGCCTCAGGCACCAGCACCGCCAGCGACATTGCCGCCGCTCGAACGGTAGCCATTTGCAGCTTGCCCGCACCGGCCCGCAATGCGGCCTCCCCTGTCAGGCGCAAGGCTCCGGGGACGAATTCGGCACCGCCAACCACCAGCACTCGGCCTCGCGCGTTCTTGTCACCCGCGGCATCAAGCTGCGGCAACGGATTGGCTTGGAGCCATGCGCGGTCGAGCTGCTCGGTCATCCGCGGCGCCCGGCAATCTGATCGGGCGCGCTGGTTACCGGCGTGGCCTGTTGTTTCATCGGGGCGGTCACGTTGTAGCGGGCCAAGACCAGTTTGCCGTCCGCCCCTGCGTCGCGGTCCAGCCGGTATTCCGTGATCGCGCAATTCGCGACATCGCCCTCGCGGTCGATCCGGAGGATGCCGTCTTCGTCCAGGTTTTCGATGATGTACCGCAGGCAAAGCACCACCACCTGGTGGGTGAAGATCATCACCCGCTTGCCGGCATAGTGCAGCGATATGGTGTCGAGCACGGACCGCAACCGCAAGATGACGTCGCACCAGCTTTCGCCACCCGGGGGGCGATGGTAGAACTTTCCCAGCAGGCGGCGAAATTCCGCCTGGTCGGGAAAGACGTTGGCCACGCCGGTGGTGGTCAGGCCGTCGAGGATGCCGAATTCCTTTTCCCGCAGGCGCTCATCGAAGCAAATGGCCACATCGGAGGCCGCCCCGCCTGCGGCGCGAAAATGTTCCGCCGTCTGCAACGCCCGCACGTAGGGCGAGGACAGGAGCACATCCGGGCGTTCGTCGGCCAGTTGGGAAAACCAGCTGCCCAGCGCCAGTGCCTGTTCGCGGCCAAGCGCACTCAAAGGGACATCGGCATCGCGGTTGCTGAGGTCGATCCGGTCGAGCGCCGCATCATGGGCCAGGTCGCGCGCGACATTGCCGGCGCTTTGTCCGTGCCGGACGATCAGCAGCTGGTTGGGCCAGTTTGTCAAAAGTCGATCCTGTGCTGGTCGGTTGCGCCGGGGCAGGTATCGACCAACGTGCGGACCGGCCAGAGGTTCAATCCGCCGGCCAATAATTGCTGCCCGCCGGCTGCGGCCGGGCCATGGGCCGGGCTAACCTGTGTTATTGGTGGTGGGGCACCCGCCCTGATAATCTCGCGCCAGTACAGGAGCTTGACATGGCGCGCGCACTACCCCCGCAGAACCGGTATCGACTGGAATTCCAGGATGAATACGAGGCCGCTGAAACGGCGATAGAATTCGAAGCACCCAGCGTGGAGGCCGCGCTGTTTGTCGCCCAGAAGCACTGCGTGAACCGCCCCGCGATGCTGTATGAAGGCGAGCGCTACCTGGGTTCCATTTCGCTGAGCGGAGTCGGCGGGCACTGGAACATCTCCGGCCGGACCAGGCCTATGCGTCCCCCGCAGCCAGAAGCGGCGCAAGATAGGATGGATCAAATTCCGCCGATGTGACCAGCTGGTCCCAATCTTCAATGCGCACGGTCTTGTGCCGGAAGCTGATCCCCCATCGCTCCAGCCATTTCAACGTCCGGTTGATGTGTACGCAGGTGAGCCCGGTCGTCTCGGCCAGATGCTGTTGTGTCATCGGCAATTGATAGACAACCCGCCCCTGGCGGGGCGCCAGGCCATACCTGCAGGCCATTTCGCACAGCAGGTGGGCGACCCGCGTTTTGGCGTCGCTGCGCCCCAAATTGACCAGCCAGCGTGACATGATCATGGATTCGGCCATCAAATCGCACCACAGCGCGCGCGCGGCTGCTGGGTTTCCCGTCAGCAAACCGTATAGATCGTCCTGCGGGACCGCCAGCAACACGGAGTCGGTCAGCGCTTCCAGGCCACCCGTGGCAGCTGGATACATCCACGAACAGGCCCCCGGCGTATCGCCGGGGATATACAGCGCGGTAATCTGGCGGTCGCCAATCCGGTTCTGGTCGTACCGGGCCAGCAGGCCCTCCAGCACCAGGAAAGCAGTGTCCGCCCGATCACCCATTCCGACAATCTCCGCATGGGCGGGCACGGAATGGGGGTGTCCGATCTTGCCCAGGAGCTGCAGCTTTTCCTGCATCGTCATCGTGACGCGGCGACCCAGCTGGCCACGATCCTGCGCCCTGAAGGCTGACTGAAATTCGACAGTTGCCGGCTGCTGCGGCAATCGCGCCGATGTTGGCATCGTTGCTGGCTGACCCCCTTTTCAATTGTTCAGTGGACTGTTGCTCACACTACATTTGGTGCCTGTTGAAAATGCGGATTCCGGCGGGAGGTTCCTGTTCAGTTGGGACCGGGCGTGGCGCGATCCGTTTGTGGGCGCGCGTCAAAGGCATCCTTGGGCACGTGCGTAATCCGGCACACCAGATCCGCTTCGCCTGATGCCACGATGAAGTGCGAGCCAGCGTCTGCAATCCCGGTAGTGAAGACGACGTTATGCACATAAAGGCTGTCCTCCAGTCCAACGAGCAGGTGGGGCGCAGGCTCCAGCAGCGGCTGGTGGCTGGTCCACAGCGTGATCGATGGATCGGCGGCATCCAGCATCGAATAATAGGTGCGGTAAATGCCCACGACTTCCTTGGGTTCGACGCCGTGCCACAAGGTCAGCCAGCCTTCCGGGGTTCGGATCGGCGGGGCGCCGCCGCCCATCCGGGCCGTGTGCGCGGTCTGGCTGTGCGGCCTGATGCCCGGGCGTTCAAAAGGTCGCCAGTGCAGCGCGTCAGGCGACGTGGCGAGGTTGATGGACGGGCCGGCGCGCCATTCGCTTCCAGGGGGATAGGCGAAGTAGATATCGCCCAGCGGCCTGGTTTGCGCCCAGTACCGGCCGTCGATCAGCCCTTCAAAGATCAGCATATCCTTGTTCTGGTGATCGAGCACGATCGCTTCGAAAGTGAAGTCCAGTCCGTTGCCGGAACTGTAGAGGGTGGTCGAATGGCGTTCCGGGCTGACGGAACAGGTGGTCATCAGCCACCTGTCCCCCACCTTGGAGACCCGCGCATCTTCAACCCCGTAACACTGGAAACTTTCCTGGGGGGCAATCGCCTTGTCATAATGGATTGCCACCAGTTCCAACCCGTCGGGGGTCAGTTCGACGGGCAAGATCCAGGATAGCGAAGTGAGCGCCATCACCTTCCACGCCCCGCCGCTGACCATGAACTTCCGCGGATCAGCAGTGTCGCACTGTTCGAGCGGCCAGCCATCAAGCACATAGCGGCCATCGTCCCAGCGGATCGCATGGACCATCCCATCCGCGATCGGTTGGCGGAGGGCCTCGGCAATGCGGACGAACATGGCCAGGTTGCCATTCGGCAACCGCGTCAACGCCGGGTTGAACGCACCCAGCACATAGGTTTCCGCACCAATGCCCGCCAGCGGGGAGCGAGACAGATCAACCTGGTCAGGACGGAAGACAATGCGATCGACGGCAAATTCGGTCATGGATGTTCCAGCCGGGTTTCTACGCGCATCAGCGAAACTGCGGTTCGCCGGGGCTGCGTCAGCATGAACTGGGTCGCCACGGCAATGTCCTCGGCGCGCAACATGCGATCCTGATGGATCAGTTCGCGCTGCTTTTCCGGCGGAAATTCCGGGTATTGGAAGTCTGCCCCGGTAAAGCCCGGTTCGATCAGGCCGACCTTGATGTCCCGTTCCGAAAGCTCTTCCCGAAGGGATTTTGCGAAGCCCTGAATGCCCGATTTTGCCGCGACGTAGATGGAACTCCCGCCGGCCCGAGAAACGGCCGACATGGAACCGATCAGCACGATGTCACTGCCCGCTTTCATCCTGGCTGCGGCCTGCTGGGTACTGGTCAGATAGGCCGTGAAATCGACCGCGATCTGGTACGCGGTGTCTTCTGCATTGGTTTCCGCCAGCGCCTCGGCGGGAACTGCGGCATTGATGACCGCGATGTCGATGGTGCCGAGAAATTTTTCCGCTTCGGCAAAAAAGCGTTCCATGTCCGCCGGCTCGGCAAGGTCCGCAGTCGTGCCGGCGCCTTCACCCACTTCGCCGATCCGTTGCAGGGCATCGGCCAGATGGTCAGGATCGCGGCCACATATGAATACTTTTGTTCCCTCGCTCGCCAACAGGACCGCGATCGCGCGACCGATCCCCGTAGTTCCGCCGGTTATGATCGCCCGGCGGCCCTTCAGGGGCGGCTTCAGGGTGTGGGCATCTGAAATATCATGACTATTGTTGGCCACGGGCTCGGGCATCCTGCTCTCCACATGTTGCTCATCAAGTCCCAATGCGCGGAAACGCTGGCGCGTTCCTCACCATGACAGCGTAATGCGACCATCGGCCGGAACGCTGAAGTCCAGTCGAGTGGGATG
>JBARAF010000213.1:0-8884 GCA_049791695.1 Croceibacterium sp. | reverse complement strand
CGCCTGCGCCAACCCCGGCACCAATCCCTTCGCGGCCGACCCCGCCGAACGGGGCTGCCCTTTCCACACCGGTGCCGCCCGTTGGCGCTGACGGCGTACGCCTCACCGTCAATGCGCACCTGTCTGCAGCTGGGACCACGTGGAACCTGCGTTCCGGCCTCAACGTCGCGGCGCTTAACTGCCTGGAACCGCAGCACGCGCCGATCCTGACGGCGTACAAAGCCCTGCTGACCGGTCAGAAGCGCAAGCTGGCAGCTGCCAACAAGGCGATCGAAAGCGAATTCCGTGCCCGTTACAGCGCGGCCACGTACCGGACCGAGCGGGACCAGTACATGACGCAGGTCTATAACTATTTCGCGCTGCCGCCGGTGGTGGACCAGTTCTGTGCGGTGGCGACGGAGATCTCCAGCAACTACCTGCTGTTGCCACCGGATGATCTGGACGCCTATTCCGCAGTCATGCTGCCCCGGCTGGAAGCAGTCTTTACCGAATTTTACGGCCGGTTTGAAAACTATCGCCTGGCCGTGGCCGACTGGGATGCCCGCTATGGAGCGCAATATGGCGCTTCGCAGCAACCGGGTTACCTCGCTGCCGGGCCTGGCGAGACTGGCGCGGGCACAGGGGCAGTGCCGTTAATGGCGATCCAGTTGCAGTTGCCATCGGAGACTGCCATGGCTCCCGCGGCAGTACAGGGCACGCCGGTATTCGTATCCCAGCCGGTAGTGCAGGCACCCGCTACCTCGGAATAGGTCATCCGCCGGGGGCGAGGCCGCGGGGTCTTCCGCACTTTTCGCTTTCATGGCGGGGCCCTTTTCGCTAATGGCCGCGCTCTTCGCGGGGCCTCTACCCAACTGGGGCCCGGCTTTTGATACCTGAACGGGGCCGTAGCTCAGATGGGAGAGCGCGTCGTTCGCAATGACGAGGTCAGGGGTTCGATCCCCCTCGGCTCCACCAGGTATCCCCTACTGCCCCAGAACAGTTCAGGGCGGTTCGACAAGCCCCTCATTTTCGGGCTACAGGTATTCCATGCATTTTCTCGACCAGGCCAAGATTTTCATTCGCTCCGGCGCGGGCGGGCCCGGCGCGGTCAGCTTTCGGCGTGAAAAGTACGTCGAATATGGTGGCCCTGACGGCGCCAATGGCGGCAAGGGCGGCGACATCGTGTTCGAAGCCGTCGCCGGTCTCAATACGCTGATCGATTTCCGCTACGCCCAGCATTTCAAAGCGAAGCGCGGCGGCCACGGCATGGGCAAGAACCGCACCGGTGCCGGCGCGCCCGATCTGGTGATCCAGGTACCGGTTGGCACGCAGATTCTCGATGAAGATCGGGAAGAGGTGCTGGCTGACTTCACCGAAGCAGGCCAGCGCGTGGTGTTGATGGAAGGTGGCATGGGCGGCCGTGGCAACGCCAGCTACAAGACCAGCACCAACCGCGCACCGCGCCAGCACCAGCCGGGGATCCCGGCTGAAGAAATGTACGTGTGGCTGCGGCTGAAACTGCTGGCCGATGCGGGGCTGGTGGGGATGCCCAATGCGGGCAAGTCCACTTTCATCAACCAGGTGTCCAATACCAAGGCGAAGGTGGGCGATTATGCCTTCACCACGCTGGTCCCCAGCCTGGGCGTCGTTACCCACCACAACCGTGAATTCGTGCTGGCCGACATTCCTGGCCTGATCGAAGGCGCGGCCGATGGGGCAGGGATCGGTGACCGGTTCCTGGGCCATATCGAACGGTGCCGCGTGCTGATCCATCTGGTGGACATCACCGGCAAGGATCCGGCGGGCGACATGCAGATCGTGGAACGCGAACTGGAAGCCTATGACGGCGGCCTGGGCGACAAGCCGCGCCTGATCGCGCTGAACAAGATCGACCTGGCCGATTCCGAACTGGCCGAAGCTTTCGCCGCAGAGTTGACTGCGGCCGGTGCTGGGCGCGTGTTCCCGATCAGCGGCGCGACGGGTGAAGGCGTGGGCGCCTTGCTCGACGCCGTGCTGGAATACCTGCCAGCCCGGACCACGACCGAGAACCCGGGCCACATGGCGCAGGAATTCGAAGACCAGGACGAAAACGGCGAGCCGCCTGCGTGGTCGCCACTCGGCTGATCCGGCACCTTCCCCACCGCCACCCGATCCGCTAACGCCGCCAGCGATGGCGACGTTGCAACCCTTATCGACCCTGGCCGAACTGGCCGATCCGGCCACCTGCCCGCGCGTGGTGCTGAAGGTCGGCTCTGCGCTGCTGGTGGCCAAAGGGGGCAAGGCCAACCGGGAATGGCTGGCCGGGCTGGTGGCGGAAATCGCCGCGATGCGCGCCCGTGGGCAGCAAGTGGTGATCGTTTCTTCCGGCGCGATTGCGCTGGGGGCCGGCAAGCTGGGCCTGGCCAAGGGCGGGCGGGGCAGCCTGGCCGATGCGCAAGCCAGCGCCGCCGTGGGCCAGATCACCCTGGCCGGGCTGTGGAGCGACCTTCTGGCCCAGCACGGGCTGACTGCCGCGCAATTGCTCCTGACGCTGGAAGATCTCGACGATCGCCGCCGTTACCTCAACGCCTCGGCCACGCTCGGCCGCCTGTTGAAAGCGGGAGCGGTGCCTGTCATCAACGAGAACGATTCCGTCGCCACGGCGGAAATCCGCTTTGGCGATAATGACCGGCTGGCTGCCCGGGTGGCTCAGGCTGCCCATGCCCAGGCGGTGGTGCTGCTGTCGGATGTCGACGGCCTGTATGATCGCGATCCGCGCGAACCGGGTGCCACGATGCTGCCCCGGATCGAAGGCGTCACCGACGATGTCCACGCCATGGCCAGCGGCACCTCCGGCTCTGGCATGGGGTCTGGCGGGATGACCAGCAAGCTGCAGGCGGCGGAAATTGCCACTCGGGCGGGCATTGCCCTGGCAATTATCAACGGCACCCATCCGCAACCCATGGAGCGGGCGCTGGGCGGCGGTATCGGCACCGTCTTCGTACCCATCCGGCGCGATGCCGGGCGCAAGGCCTGGCTGGGCGGCCGGCAGCGGCTGAAAGGCGTGCTGCTGGTTGATACCGGCTGCGCCAAGGCGCTGCTCAAGGGTGGCAGCCTGCTGGCCAGCGGGATCCTTGAGGTGGAAGGGGAATTTCATCGGGGCGATCCGGTGGCGATCCGCGATGCGGCGGGCAAGATGCTGGCCCAGGGCCTGAGCGAATATGATGCGGCCGAAGTCGCCACCATTCGCGGCCGCCGCAGCGAAGAACACGAGGCGCAGCTTGGCTATGCCCCGCGCAGTTGCGTGGTCCACCGCGACCAGATGGTCTTGCTGTGATGGCAATCCTGTGATTTTGGCCGTCACCGGCGGGACCGGCTTTGTCGGGCAGGCTGTGCTGGATGAAGCGGGCCGCCGGGGGCTGACAATCAGGGCGCTGGCCCGGCGTGACCAGCCTGACCGTGACCGGGTGCAATGGGTGCCGGGTGATTTGCATGATGGTCCGGCGCTGGACCGGCTGGTGCAAGGTGCGCAGGTGGTGGTCCACATTGCCGGGGTGGTGAACACGCCCGATCCGGCGGGTTTCATCAGCGGCAATGTCGAAGGGACGGAACGGCTGGTGGAAGCCGCCCGCAGCGCCGGGGTGGCGCGGTTTGTATTCGTATCTTCGCTTTCCGCGCGCGAGCCGGGCCTGTCCACCTACGGCATGTCCAAACGGCTGGCGGAAGAAGTGGTGCAGACCAGCGGGCTGGACTGGACCATCGTCCGCCCACCGGCGATTTACGGCCCGCGGGACAAGGATAACCTGGACCTGTTCAAGGCTGCCCGCCTGGGCGTGGTACCGATGCCACCTGCGGGCCATGCCTCGTGGATCCATGTCGATGACCTGGCGCGACTGTTGCTGGCGCTGGCCGACGCCGGGCCGCAGGCCAGCGAGCGCATTTTCGAACCTGATGATGGCCGGGCCGGCGGCTGGAGCCATCATGATCTGGCGAAAGCGATTGGTGCCGCTGTCGGGCGGCGGGTGTGGGCGCCAAACCTGCCCAAGGGCCTGCTGTCTGCGGCGGCCCGGATCGACAAGACCCTGCGCGGCAGGAACGCCAAGCTGACGCAGGACCGCGTGGGTTACATGGCCCATCCCGATTGGGTCTGCGCGGCTACGCAGGCGGTTCCGCCTTCAATCTGGCAACCGCAGGTGCAAACCGGCGCGGGCCTGAAGGCCACGGCGGACTGGTACCGCGCACAAGGCTGGATGTAGCCAATTCTCCCCGCCGGTGCCGGGCGAGAGGCCAGACCCTGAATGTCGGATACAGGCAAAAGAAAAGCCCGGTCGTTGCCGACCGAGCCTTGGAAGTTTTGGGAGAGGATGCCTGAAAGGCCTGCTCTCTATGCGGATTGGCGGTGATTCCCTCAAACGCCAAAACTGCAAGCGATGGTGCAAAAAACGCAACATTCAGATTGCGCAAGGTCATTGCCTGACAGGGTGCGTTCAGAAAGCGAGCCCGGCGATTCAGGCCGGACTTCAGAAAGCAGGTTCGTATTCCGGGGGCAGTTTATCGTCTGGCGCGCCGGGAACATGGATGCCGCATTCGACCTTGTCCCAGCCGGTCCAGCGGCCCGAACGCGGGTCTTCCCCCGGTGCGACCTTGCTGGTGCAGGGGGAGCAACCGATTGAAGGATAACCCTGTTCCACCAGTGGGTGGGGCGGCAGGTCGTGCTCCGCGAAATAGGCGGCCACGTCGGCCAGCGACCAGTCGATGATCGGGTTGACCTTCAGGCGCCCGGCGCTGTCTGTCCGGTCCAGTTCAAACCGTGGCAACTGGGCGCGGGTGCTGGCCTGGAATGCCTTGCGCCCGGAAATCGATGCATCGAACTCCGCCAGCGCCTTTGCCAGAGGGCGAACCTTGCGGATCTCGCAACAGCCGTCCGGATCGTAAGACCAGCGCAGGCCGCTTTCGTCCTTCTTGGCCAGGTCCGCTTCGTCCGGGGTCAGGTTGACCAGATTGGTCAGGCCCAGCCGCTCGATCAGCAGATCGCGATAAGCCAGCGTTTCCGCAAAATGCTTGCCCGTTTCCAGGAACAACACGGGCGTGGCCGGATCGATTTGCGCCACCAGATGCAGCAGCACCGCGCTTTCCGCGCCAAAGCTGGAAACCATCGCCACCCGGCCCGCCACGCCATCGCGCAGCACGGCGGCCAGCACGTCCAGCGCCGACTTGCCGTCGAACTCTGCGTTCAGGTGTGCAGCATCGGCCTCGGTAAAGCGGGGCGCGATATCGAGCACATCGGGCAGGCGCGGTGCGGCGTTAGCCATGCCGTTTTTGCCAGATGGCCGCGCGGCCATCGCCGGTGGCCTGATAGACATCGGGCCAGCGGTTGAAGGCAACCTGCGCATCGGATTCATCCAGCGGGCTACGCGGCGCGAATGCATCGAAGCCGCAGCGCCGCAAGTGCGAAAGCTGGTCCACCAACACATCGCCAATGGCACGCAGTTCGCCGGTATAGCCTGCTTCACGCAGCACCCGGGCGCTGGAATAACCGCGTCCGTCGGTGTGGGCGGGGAAGTTCACTTCCACCAGCTTGATCCGCTCCAGGTGCGGCAGCAGCGCGCGGGCATCGTCGCCCGGTTCGATGCGCACGGCGGCGGCGTTCGACTGGTCGAGGAACGAATCCACGGTGACGGCGGCATGGTCCACCGCATCATCGCTGCGGAAACGGAACTGGGTTTCGGGATCAACCATAGATCGCCTCCTTGAACGGCTCCATGCCGAGGCGGCGGTAAGTGTCGAGGAAACGCTCATCATCCTGCCGCCGGGCCAGGTAGAGGTCGGTCACGCGGTCGATCGCATCGACCACTCCGTCTTCGTCGAAGCCGGGGCCGGTGATCTTGGCCAGCGAGGTATCGTCACCTTCGCTGCCGCCCAGCAGCAGCTGGTAATTTTCGGTACCCTTCTTGTCGACGCCCAGGATGCCGATGTGGCCGGCATGGTGGTGGCCGCAGGCATTGATGCAGCCGGAAATCTTCAGCTTCAGTTCGCCCAGCTGCTCACCCTTGCCGTTTTCGGCAAAGCGGGTGCTGATCTTCTGCGCCACCGGGATGGAACGGGCATTGGCCAGGCTGCAATAATCGAGGCCCGGGCAGGCAATGATGTCGCCCACCTGGTCAAGGTTCGGCGTGCCGAGGCCCGCGGCTTCCAGCTGCTGCCACAGGGCGAACAGCTGGCGCTTTTCCACGTGCGGCAGGACGATGTTCTGCGCGTGGGTCACGCGGCATTCGTCCAGGCTGTAATCGCGCGTCAGGTCCGCCATCAGGTGCATCTGGGCGGAAGTCGCGTCACCCGGGATGCCGCCAACCGGCTTCAGGCTGATCGTGGCGATCATGTAACCCGGCTGCTTGTGCGGGTGGCAGTTGCTGCGCACCCAGCGGGCGAAATCGGCGTTCGACAGGTCGAGATCGTCCGGCAACCCGGCCACGAAGCCGGGATCGGCGAAATAGGTCTTGATCCGTTCAAGTTCGGCCAGCGGGGGTTCGATCCCCTGCGTCTGCAGGTGGGCGAATTCTTCCTCCACCTGGCGCTTGTATTCTTCCGCGCCCAGTTCGTGGACCAGGATCTTGATCCGCGCCTTGTACTTGTTGTCGCGGCGGCCGTAGCGGTTGTAAACGCGCAGGCAGGCTTCGGAATAAGTGATCAACAGGTCCAGCGGCACCCATTCGCGGATCAGCGGCGCGATCATCGGCGTGCGGCCCATGCCGCCACCGACATAGAAAGCAGCGCCCAGTTCGCCTGCATCATTCTTGACGATGCGGATGCCGATATCGTGCAGCTTCATCGCCGCGCGATCGGTCTGGCTGGCGATCACCGCGATCTTGAACTTGCGCGGCAGGGCCAGGAATTCCGGGTGGAAGCTGGACCACTGGCGCAGCAGTTCCGCATAGGGGCGCGGATCGGCAATCTCGTCCGCCGCGGCGCCGGCATACTGGTCCGAACTGATGTTGCGGATGCAGTTGCCGCTGGTCTGGATGGCGTGCATTTCCACCTTGGCGAGGTCCGCCAGGATGTCGGGCGCGTCTTCCAGCTTGATCCAGTTGTACTGGATGTTCTGGCGGGTGGTGAAATGGCCATAATCGCGATCATACTTGCCCGCGATATCCGCCAGCACGTGCATCTGCGCACCGTTGAGCGTGCCGTAAGGCACGGCCACGCGCAGCATATAGGCGTGCAATTGCAGATACAGGCCGTTCTGCAGGCGCAGCGGGCGGAAGGCTTCTTCCGTCAGCCGGCCATCAATGCGGCGCTGGGTCTGGTCGCGGAATTCGGCAACGCGGGTGTCCACCATCGCCTGGTCATACTGGTCGTACTTGTACATCAGATCACCCAGTTGCCGGCGTCGGGATCGGCCGGCTTGAGAGTAAGGTCGGGGCGCACGGTCGGGCCGAGCGCGCGGATACGGTCCTTGATGTGGGCCGGGCGAACGCCGCCATCGGCCTCGCGCTCCGCCGCGATGGCGTAGCTGGAATTGACCCGGCGGGCGCCTTCTTCGCGGGCGAGGATCGCGTCGGCATCTTCGCCCACGTCAACAGCGTCTTCGACATGGAGCGACCATTGCGCCCCGTCCCACCACACGACCGCCCCGGTCCTGAGGTCGTTGCCGGTCAGGATCTTCATGCTTCAATCTCCTGCGCGAGCGCGGCGAGGGCATGGTCGCCCCGGGCCGTCACGTCGCCGATCATAATCAGGGCGGGGGACCGCACCTTGTGCCCCTCCACCAGTTGAGGCAGCCCGGCCAGCGGGCCGCGCAGCACGCGCATTGATGCGCGCGCGGCATTTTCGACCACTGCCACCGGGACATCGGGGGCGAGGCCATCGGCCATCAGCTTTTCCGCGATCTGGGGCGCGGTCTTCACGCCCATGTAGATCACCAGAGTGCGGCCCTTGCCGGCCAGGCCGGACCAATCCTGTTCGGTCAGCCCCTTGCACTGGCCCGCCACGAACGAGACGATGCTGGCATGGTCGCGGTGGGTCAGGGGAATCTGCGCGGCGGCGGCGGCACCATTGGCGGCGCTGATGCCGGGAACAACCTCCACCGGCACCCCGGCGGCGCGGCAGTCTTCTGCCTCTTCGCCCCCGCGGCCAAAGATGAACGGATCGCCGCCCTTCAGCCGCACCACATCGTTGCCCTTCAGCGCCTCTGCCACCAGCAGGGCATTGATGCGGTCCTGCGGCAGGGTGTGGCGGGCGCGGCTCTTGGCCACGCTGACCAGCTTGGCATCCGGGCGGGCAAGGCTGAGGATTTCGGGATCGACCAGCCCGTCATGCACGATCAGGGTTGCCCGGCGGATCAGGCGGGCGGCGCGCAGCGTCAGCAGGTCGGGATCACCCGGCCCTGCGCCGACGAGATAGACTGTGCCAATAGCTGCCATGCCGGGCAAATGGGACGGCGCGGCCCCGACTGCCAGCGAGAATGGCTGTGGCAGGCGTTAGGCCAGCTTTAGGGCTCGTGGCCCATCGCCGCAAAACCGCCTTCCAGGTCGGCGATCAGGTCCGCCGGATCTTCCAGCCCGACCGACAGGCGCACGGCCAACTGCCCCCTGGGCCAGTGGCTGGCGGTACGAATGCGGCCGGGATCTGCCGGGATCACCAGGCTTTCAAAACCGCCCCAGGAAAAGCCGATGCCGAACAGGGACAGCCCGTCAATGAACCGCGCCCGTGCGGCGGGATCGGGGTTGTTCAGCACGAAGCTTAACAGGCCGCAGCCACCGGTGAAATCGCGCAGCCACAGGTCGTGCCCAGGCGCGCCGGGCAGCATCGGGCACAGCACCCGCGCCACTTCCGGCCGGGCGGACAGCCATTGCGCCAGTTGCAGCGCGCTGGCGGTCGATTGGCGCAGCCGCAGGCCAAGCGTGCGCAGGCCGCGCAGGGCCAGCGC
>JBARAF010000212.1:0-1610 GCA_049791695.1 Croceibacterium sp. | reverse complement strand
ACTCAACTCCTGGCGGGCCTACCGGATCGGGCAAGACAACGGGCAACGACCTGCGCGATGTGAACCTGGACGATTTTCTGGGGCTGCTGGTCACAGAAATGCAGAACCAGGATCCGCTCAATCCGATGGACAACTCGCAACTACTGACGCAGATCAGCCAGATTCGCGAGATCGGTTCGACCAACCAGTTGACCGAAACGTTGTCGACGCTGGCTGTGGGACAAGGGCTGACGATGGCCAGCAGTCTAATTGGGAAAAAGGTGACCGCTTTGGACGACAACGCAAAAGACGTCACCGGGGTAGTCGACAGAGTCTCGGTAGAGACTGACGACAAAGACAACAGCAAACGCTCAGTCAAAGTGCAGATTGGGACCGCGTCGGTCGATATCAACAACATTCGGGAGATTAACCAGGCATCTAGCTAGCAATATCAGGGTGACCAGATGGGTCTGACTTCGTCGCTCAGCACTGCATTAACCGGACTCAATGCGGCTGAGACTCAGATCGACGTACTGGGAAACAACTTAGCCAACTCGCAAACCGTCGGTTTCAAATCGTCGGAAGTTGTTTTTGCCAACCAGTTCTTACAAACCCTGTCGCTGGGTGCATCGCCTACGACAGACAACGGCGGCACCAACCCGCGTCAAACGGGCCTGGGAGTCCAGGTTGCCGCGATCACGCCGAAGTTCACGCAGGGCACGATCCAGATCAGTTCCAATCCGTCGGACCTGGCGATTCAGGGGGATGGGTTCTTCATCGTGCAGGGTTCCGACCAGGAAAAACTCTACACGCGCAACGGCATCTTCAAGCTCAACAGCCAAAACGAGCTGGTCACTACCAACGGTAACCGATTGCTGGGTTACGGTATCGATGACCTCTACCGCATTCAGACGACGAATCTCGTCCCTCTGAAAATCCCGCTAGGCTCCGAAGCAGTCGCCAAGGCCACCGAGAACGTGGTGATGGAAGGAACGCTGACGCCCAGCGGTGACATTGCTGATACTGCTGAAGTGATTCAGAGCGTGACGCTGGGCGATTCGAACGTGCCGCGAGCCGATTCGAGCGCCATGGGCATCATGGGCGCGACCAACGCAAGCTCGACCGGCGTGACCGTCGGCAACAGCGAGGGCACCGGTACGTTGGTCGAAGGTGCCGTGTACCAATACCGCGTTGCCTATATCGACTCCTCGGGCAAAGAAAGCGTTCCTAGCGATCCGATCTCCGTCGCCGTGCCCGCAGGTAACGGTCTGAACGACAATACGGTCACGCTAGGCAACCTGCCGACCGCCGGTACCGAATATAGTCAAGTGGTCGTCTACCGCACCGATGCCGGCGGCACGACGTTCAAGAAATTGGGCACCGCGCCGACCGGAGGCAATTACGTCTATACCGGAGCCGCCGGTGGTGACGCTTTGGACACCACCGTGCTGAACGGCAACTACTCGTACATGATCACGTACTACAAGTCCGGCCAGCCCGAGACTCGCCCGTCGCCTCTGCTGGGGCCACAGAACGTCGTCAATGGCCGCGTCCACCTGAGCGACTTTCCGACTCCGCCGGTGCCACCTGCGAGCGGCGGTTTTCCGGCTTACGACTCGATTCGCATCTAC
>JBARAF010000211.1:0-21900 GCA_049791695.1 Croceibacterium sp. | reverse complement strand
CCGCAGTGCTGCGCGAAGCGATGGACCGGGTGGCGGTGCGCCCGCCTTATGGCGGCCATCCGCGCGTGGCGATCTATGGCTTGCTGGAAGCACGGATGACGCGGGCGGAACTGGTGATCTGCGCCGGGCTGAACGAAGGCAGCTGGCCCGGCACCCCTGCCGCCGATCCGCTGCTGGCCCCGGCCGTGTTGCGGGCCCTGGGCGTGCCGGGGGCGGATTTCCGCATCGGCCTGGCCGCACACGATCTCGCGGGCCTGCTCGGCGCGCCCGAAGTGGTGCTGAGCCGCGCCCGGCGCGATGCTGGTGGCCCGGCCATCCCGTCACGCTTCTGGCTGCGGGTGCAGGCATTGCTGGGGGATGACCTGCTGCGCCATCACCGTGAGGAGGGTGCCGTGGCCCTGGCCCAGGCGATCGACAACCCGCCGTCCGTGCCGCGCCACCCGCGCCCGCGGCCATTGCCAAGCGCGGCGCAGCGGCTGGTGGCGATCAGCGTCACCGCGCTGGACCGGCTGCGGTCGGATCCATACCAGTTCTATGCCTCTTCCATCTTGCGGCTGAAGGAACTGGACGCGCTGGATGCCGAACCCTCGCCCGCATGGCGCGGCACGGCGGCGCATGAGGTGCTGGAAAAGTGGCACCGCTATGGCCAGCCGATGCACGATGTCGCCGGCGAAGTGCTGCAACAGATGAATGGCCACCCGCTGATGCGCGCCCTGTGGCGGCCGCGGCTGATGAAAGCGCTGGAATGGATCGAAGCGCGGATCGCGGCGGAGCCTGACCGGGTGCCCGAACTGTTCGAGGAATGGGGCCGGATGGAAGTGCGCGGCGTGACCATTCGCGGCAAGGCCGACCGGATCGACCGGCTGGCCGATGGCACGCTGGCGATCGTCGATTACAAGACCGGCGGCCCGCCCAGCGGCAAGCAAGTGGAAAAGGGCTACGCGCTGCAATTGGGCACACTGGGCCTGATGGCGCGGGCGGGGGCGTTCAAGAACTTCCCGGCGGGCGAACCGACTTTGTTCGAATACTGGTCCCTTGGAAGCAGCGACAAGAGCGAAACCGGCTTTGGCTACATCGCCACGCCGATCAAGGTGGAAGGCAAGCGCAGCGGCATGGAGCAGGAGGAATTCCTGCCCCAGGCCGAACAATTCCTGCACGATGCCCTGTCCCGCTGGATCCTGGGGGACGAGGCTTTCACCGCCCGGCTCAACCCTGATGCGCAGGCCTATTCCACCTATGATCAGTTGATGCGGCTGGACGAATGGATCGCAACCATGGGCGACCTGGGGGCTGACCCGGCATGAGCGGCAAGGTCTATCCGCTGACGGACAACCAGGCGCTGGCGGTGGACCCGCGCGATTCCGTGTGGCTTTCCGCCAGCGCGGGCACCGGCAAGACGCAGGTCCTGTCCGCCCGCGTGCTGCGGCTGTTGCTGCAACCCGGCGTCCACCCCGGCAACATCCTGTGCCTGACCTTTACCAAGGCCGGGGCCGCCGAAATGGCCACCCGGGTGAACGAAGTGCTGGCCAGCTGGGTGCGGATGAAGCCGGAGGCGCTGGCGGGTGACCTGCTGGCCATCGGCGCGGATAACGACGCGGAAACGCTGGCCCATGCCCGCACCCTGTTTGCCAGCGTGCTCGATTGCCCCGGTGGCGGCTTGCGGATCGATACCATCCACGCATTTTCCCAATGGCTGCTGGCGAATTTTCCGGAAGAGGCGGGGCTGATCCCCGGCACCCGCCCGATGGAAGACCGTGACCGCGATCTGCTGGCGCATCAGGTGCTGGCGGAACTGCTGGTCGATTGGGAACGCGATGGGCAGCAGGCGCCGCTGGCCGCGCTGGAACAGATGAGCCTGCGGATGGGCCCGGACAAGGCCCGCGCCTGGCTGCAACGCTGCGCCAATGCGCGCGAGGCCTGGTTCGGCCCCGGCGGTTGGCAGGAACCCTTGCGTGAACGGGTGGAACTGCTGCTGGGTGTGCCACCCGGCGCAGGGCCGGAATGGGCGGCGGCGGCCTGTTCAGACGAGGCGTTCGATGTGCAATCGCTGCGCCGTTGCATGGAAGCGAACGACGCCTGGGGCACGGCC
Organism: Croceibacterium sp.; assembly: GCA_049791695.1. GTDB lineage: Bacteria > Pseudomonadota > Alphaproteobacteria > Sphingomonadales > Sphingomonadaceae > Croceibacterium_C. The sequence continues at coordinate 19,811 of JBARAF010000211.1, read as the reverse complement.
ACCGGGCAGAAATCGGTTGTCGCGGCGGGGGAATGGCTGATCGGCGATGGCGCATTCCGGCTGGAATCGCTGGCCGCCATGCGCAGCCTGTTGTTCACCCAGAAGGACGAGCCCAGGTCGCTCAAAAGCCTGGTCAAGTTCCTGCCCGATTACGCCGACTATGCCGCGCGCGTGCTCGATTGCATCAGGGCGGTGGAGGAACGCCGCCTGCTGCTGCAACTGGCGGACCTGCTGGAGCCGGCGCTGCTGGTCGGTCGCCGTTATGCGATTGCGTGGGACGAAGCGAAGCAGCGCGAAGGGCTGGTCGATTTTGACGACCTGATCCGCCGCGCCGCCGCATTGCTCGCCACCCAGGGGCTGGGCGAATGGATCCGTTACAAGCTGGACCGCCAGTTCGACCATATCCTGGTCGACGAAGCGCAGGATACCAATGAAGCGCAGTGGAAGATCATCCGCGCACTGACCGGGGACTTCTTCACCGGCGAAGGCCAGCGCGACGGGCGCTTGCGGACGATCTTCGTGGTCGGCGATTACAAACAGGCGATCTTCCGTTTCCAGGGCACCAGCCCGGAAAACTTCGCCTCTGCCAAACAGGTATTTGCGCAGGAAATGGCCGCCCGCGCCGCCAATGCGCGGGAACTGCGCGAGAAGATCGACGCGCGCGAATTGCAGGAACTGGGGCTCGACCGGTCATATCGCACCGCGCAGCCGGTGCTCGATTTCGTGGACCGGGCGATTGCCGCGATCAGCCCGGCCAGCTTTGGCCTGAAGGACGATCCGGAACCGCATGCCGGCGACAGCCGCGCCGGCCTCGTTACCCTGTGGAAGCCGGTCCCGGCGCGCCCGGATGATGATGCCGAAATGGCGGAGGACGGCGAAGGCACGGAAGACTGGATCAGCGAGCCTGAGCGGCGGATGGCGGACAAGATCGCCGCGCAAGTGAAGCAATGGATGAACACCGGTTTTCCGCTGGTGAAGGGCGGGGCGCGCAACGCCCAGCCGGGCGACATCATGGTGCTGGTGCGCAAGCGCAAGGAACTGGCCGGGCTGATCGTGGCCCGCCTCTATGCCGCAGGGATTGCCGTGGCCGGGGTGGACCGCTTGCGGCTGGGCGCGCCGCTGGCGGTGAAAGACCTGATGGCGGCAGTCCGCTTTGCCGCGCAGCCGCTGGATGATCTGAGCCTCGCCAGCCTGCTCACTTCGCCGCTGGTCGGGTGGAGCCAGGAACAGCTGCTGGAACACGGATATCGGCCGGACAAGGTGCCGCTGTGGGATCACTTGCGCCGGTCGGGCCACGCGGACGTGCTGGCCTTGCGCATGTTGCTCGATCCGCTGCTGGCGCGGGCGGATTTCGAACCGCCGCAGGCCTTGCTGCACTGGTTGCTGGTCGGCCCGTGGCAGGGACGGCGCAAGCTGGTGGCGCGGCTGGGGCGCGAAGTGAACGACCCGGTCGACGAATTGCTCAACGCCGCGATGGCCTTTGCCGCCAGCCACACGCCCAGCCTGCAGGGGTTCATCCGCTGGTTCGACACGGGCGAGGGCGAATTGAAGCGCGAACAGGGCGCGGGCGGTGGCATGGTGCGGGTAATGACCGTCCACGGGTCAAAGGGGCTGCAAGCGCCGATCGTGATCCTGGCCGATGCCACCGGCAACCCGGACACCAGCCGCACCCGCGACATTGCGTTGAAGGATGGCGAGCGGGACATTCCGCTGCCTGACCTGTCCAAAACCGAGAAGGTCGCTGCGGTCAGCGCGGTGGAAGAACAGGCGAAGCTGGAGGAACGGCAGGAACACTGGCGGTTGCTCTATGTCGCGATGACCCGCGCGGAAGAGGCGCTGTTTATCGGCGGTGCGCTGGGCAAGCGGGAAGACGAGCCGGCGGAAGACAGCTGGTACGCCAGGCTGGCACCGCTGGTGCCGGCCGATCCGCTGGCGGATGCCATCTGGGGGGAACGTCTCGAATGGGGCGTGCGCGCGCCCTCCGCCGCTCCGCGCACACAGGAACAACTGGCGCTGCCCCCGGCCTTGCCCGGCTGGGCCACGCGCGCGATTGGCCCCGAACCGCGCCCGCCGCGGCCCTTGGCACCGTCCTCTGCGGGGGAGGACTTTGGTTCAGACCCTCCGCTGCCGCCCGAAGCAACCGCGCAAGCCGCGCGGCGCGGGGTGGTGATCCATAAGCTGCTGGAACGGCTGCCCGACATTGCGCCGGATCAGCGGGTGGATCGGGCCACGGCCTGGCTCGCGCGCCATGCGGCGGACTTGCCGGTGGATATGCGGGCAGACATGCTCAACCGGGCCCTTGCGGTGCTGGCTGAGGGGGATTGGGCGGAGCTGTTTGGCCCCTCTGCCCTGGCGGAAGTGCCCTTGGCCGCCGTGGTCGACGGGCAGGTGATTGCCGGCACGGCGGACCGGTTGCTGGTGCAGCCGACCCGCGTGCTGGTGGCCGATTTCAAGACCGCCCGCCGCCCGCCCGCCGGGCTGGAGGAAGTGCCGCAGCATACCCTGAAGCAGATGGGCGCCTATGCCGCCGCGCTGGCCGTGATCTATCCCGGCCGCCGGATCGAGGCGGCGCTGCTTTATACCCAGGCTCCGCGGCTGATTGCGATACCGGCAGAATTGCTGGCGTTGCACAAACCAGCCTTGCCGCCGGTGCAGGAAAGTTTGGGCGATTGAGCCATTGTCGTTAGCGCATGCCGCACTAGATTCGGCTCAAACAGCAGGAGTTACCACCATGGCCACCAAGACAATCACCGATGCCAGCTTCAAGGCCGATGTGCTGGATTCCGATACGCCGGTGCTGGTCGATTTCTGGGCTGACTGGTGCGGCCCGTGCAAGATGATCGCTCCGGCGCTGGAAGAAATCAGCGAAGAACTGGCCGGGCAGGTCACCATCGGCAAGATCGACATCATGGAAAACACCGAAACCGCCACGGCGTTCGGTGTGCAGTCGATCCCGTACCTGGTGGTGATCAAGGGCGGCCAGGTGATTGCCGAAATGCGCGGCGCTGCCCCCAAGAGCAAGCTCAAGGGCTGGCTCGAAAGCGTGATCTGACCTGAACTCAGGCCCACCCCCGCCCCCTCCCGCAAGCCGGAGGGGGAGCGAGGCTTACCGAGCCGAAGGCGAGATTAGTCGCAGCGGGGTGGGCCGATCAGCCCAGCACTTCCAGCCGCTGCACCATCTGGTCCCAGAGCGCGGGACTGGCGGCGCCGACCAAGCCCTTCCGCGCCCATTCGTCCACCCGGTAGGGTGATCCGTCGGGCCGGGTGGCCTTGCCGCCCGCTTCATTCAGCCACAGCACGCCCGCCGCATGGTCCCATGACAGGGTGCGTTCGAAGATCGACACGTCGTTGGTCCCCAGCGCCAGCCGCGGGTACTGTTCGGCCGCGCAATAGGGCACGTCCACCAGCCTATAATGCGGGGCAATGTGTTCCAGCATCGCGGCACGTTTGGCCTGGTCCATGAACAGCATCGAAATCGCTGCTACCGGCTTGGCCTCGCCCGTCGTGCGGGCGGTGACTTTCTCGCCATCGACGAATGCGCCCTTGCCGTGGTGGGCGATGCAGATGCGCCCGGTCAGCACATCATAGATCCAGCCGGTATGGGCGACGCCGCCCGATGCCATGGCGATCAGGATGCCGAACGGCGGCTGCCCCTTGGCGAAATTGCGGGTTCCGTCCAGCGGGTCGACAATCCAGCAATCGCCGGCCAGCCGGTCCAGCACGGTGGGATCGGCATGGGCCGCTTCCTCACCAACCAGCGCCAGCCCGGGCACGATCCGTTCCAGCCCTTCGGTCAGCATTTCTTCGGCCAGGTTATCCGCCACGGTCACCACGTCATCCGCCGCCTTGGCCATGATCTGGTGATCGGCCAGGGTCCGGTAATGCGGCAGGATCGCCCGCTGCGCGACGTCCCGCATCAGTGCTTCGACCGCGGCGTGGAACGCCATGATATCGTTCAACTGCGATAATCCGCGTTGATCGAGATGTAACCGTGGGTGAGGTCGCAGGTCCACACGGTGGCCGTGCCGTTGCCGAGGCCGATGTCGACTTCCACCAGCACTTCGAGCCCCTTCAGGTGCGCGGCCACCGGCGCTTCGTCGTAATCGGCCACGGGCAGGCCTTCACGCGCGGCCCAGACGCCGCCGAAACCGATCGACAGCTTGTCGCGGTCAGCCGGTTCGCCGGCCTTGCCCACGGCCATGACCACGCGCCCCCAGTTGGCATCCTCGCCCGCGATGGCCGTCTTCACCAGCGGCGAATTGGCAATGGCCATGCCGATGCGGTGGGCGCTGTCATCGCTGGTCGCGCCGGTCACGCGCACTTCGATCAGCTTCTGTGCCCCTTCGCCATCGCGGACCACCAGCAGCGCCAGCTGGCGGCAGACATCGTGCAGCGCAGCGGCGAAGGCATCGGCTCCGGCATCGTCAGCATGGGCCAGCGGCGCATTGCCCGCCTTGCCGGTGGCGAAAGCCAGCACGGTGTCGCTGGTGGAGGTGTCGCTGTCCACCGTGATGCAGGAAAAGGTGCTGCGGTTGGCGGCGCTGAGGCAGGCCTGCAGGAAGCCCGGTTCAACCGCCGCGTCGGTGAAGATGTACCCGAGCATCGTCGCCATGTCGGGCGCGATCATGCCGCTGCCCTTGATGATGCCGCCGATGGTCACGGTCTTGCCGCCCACCATCGCCGTGGCGAGCGCACCCTTGGTGTAGGTGTCGGTGGTGCCGATGGTGGCGGCGGCCTGTTCCCAGCTGCAGGGCGCGGCATCCAGCACGGCGGCGACGCCCGCCTCCGCCTTGTCGAGCGGCAGCGGCACGCCGATCACCCCAGTGGATGAAACGAACACGTCGCTCGGCGCGCAGTGCAGGTGGGCGGCGACTTGCGCCATGATCTGTTCCACCGCCTCGCGCCCGCGGTATCCGGTGAAGGCGTTGGAATTGCCGGCATTGACCACCAGCGCCCGCGCACGGCCCAGCCGCACCTGTTCGCGGCCCAGTTCCACTTCACTGGAACAGCAGACGTTCTTCGTGAACACGCCGGCCACGGCGGTGCCCTCTGCCAGTTCGGCATAGGTCAGGTCGCAACGGTCCCACGTCTTGTACTGCGCACGGGCAATGCGCAGCGTCACGCCGTCGATCGGCGGGATGGCGGGGAAGGGCTGGGCGAGGGGGGAAACAGCAATGTCCATGGCGCGCGGCTCTACTATTCGTCTTGGCTTGCGTAAATGCGCTTCGCGGGTGGACCTTTTAACAGGTTGCCACTATTTGCACTGGCAATGATCCGCCAGTTGCTCGCCCTGATTGCCCTGATCACCGGCCTTGCCGCCGTGGCGGAGCCTGCGCAGGCGCGCTATGCGGATGTGCAGGCGGTATCCCAGGCCGTTCAGCGCGACGCCGGTTGCAAGCAGGGCGTCGTTGCCCGTCAGACCGTGGCTGGCCAGCTGTGGGGCAGGGCTGAGCAGACCCGTTCCTGCCCGCGTCCGCAAATCGTCGTCATCGTTCCGCCGGTGATGCTGAAGGCCGACCGCGCCCACGAATAGCGCCCTGCGCGCTGTCCCCAGGTTTTCGATTTTTCGCCGGCCGCGCCATGTTCGCGTGCCTGCGCACCATACCCCTATATAGACAGGATACGCCCATGTTCGGCGCCATTGCTAAATCGCTGTTCGGTTCTTCCAACGACCGTTACGTGAAATCGCTCGACAAGATTGTCGCCCAGATCAACGCGCTGGAACCGCAGCTGGAAGCTTTCAGCGATGCCGAACTGGCCGGCCAGACGCAGAAATTCCGTGACCTGATCGCCGGTGGCAAGACGCTGGACGACATCCTGCCGGAAGCTTTTGCCACGGTGCGCGAAGCGTCCAAGCGGGTGCTGGGGATGCGCCATTTCGACGTGCAGATGGTCGGCGGCATCGTGCTCCACCGCGGCGAAATCGCCGAAATGCGCACGGGCGAAGGCAAGACGCTGGTGGCCACGCTGGCGACCTACCTCAACGCGATCGAGGGCAAGGGCGTCCATGTCGTCACCGTCAACGATTACCTCGCCCGCCGCGACGCGGAATGGATGGGGCGGCTGCACGGCTTCCTGGGGCTGACCGTGGGCGTGATCGTGCCCAACCTGGCAGAGCATGAACGGCGCGAAGCCTATGCCGCCGACATCACGTACGGCACCAACAACGAATTCGGCTTCGATTACCTGCGCGACAACATGAAGCATGAACGCGGCCAGCAGGTGCACCGCCCGTTCAACCACGCGATTGTCGACGAGGTGGACTCGATCCTGGTCGACGAAGCGCGCACCCCGCTGATCATCTCCGGCCCGACCGAGGACAAGAGCGACCTGTACGTCGCGCTCGACGCCGTGGTGAAGGCGCTGGAGCCGGAATATTACGAAGTCGATGAAAAGGCCCGCAACGTCAGCCTGACCGAAGAAGGCGTGGAAGAGGTGGAACGCCGCCTGATCGCCGCCGGGCTGCTGACCAGCGACAACCTGTACGACGTGGAAAACACCCAGGTGGTCCACCACCTGGACCAGGCGCTGCGCGCCGTGGCGCTGTTCAAGCGCGACATCGATTACATCGTGAAGGACGACAAGGTCGTCATCATCGACGAATTCACCGGCCGCATGATGGATGGCCGCCGCTGGTCCAACGGCCTGCACCAGGCGGTGGAAGCCAAGGAAGGGGCGAAGATCGAGCCCGAAAACCAGACCATGGCTTCGGTCACTTTCCAGAACTATTTCCGGATGTATCCCAAGCTTTCCGGCATGACCGGCACCGCCGCCACCGAAGCGGCCGAATTCTGGGACATCTACAAGCTCAACGTCGTCGAAATCCCCACCAACGTGCCGGTGCAGCGGATCGACGAGGAAGACGAATTCTACAAGAACACGATGGATAAATTCCAGGCCATCGCCAAGGCGATCCGGGAGAAAAACGAGATCGGCCAGCCGGTGCTGGTCGGCACGGTGTCCATCGAAAAGTCCGAATTGCTGAGCAAGTTCCTGGACGAAGAAGGCGTCAAGCACGCGGTGCTGAATGCCCGTTTCCACGAACAGGAAGCGCATATCGTGGCCCAGGCCGGGCGGCTGGGGGCAGTGACCATTGCCACCAACATGGCCGGTCGCGGGACCGACATCCAGCTGGGCGGCAATGTCGAATTCCGCATCGAGGATGAGCTGAGCGACGTGCCCGAAGGGCCGGAACGCGACGCCGCAATCGCCCGTATCAAGGCCGAAGTGGCCGAAGCGCGGCAGAAGGTGAAAGACGCCGGCGGCCTGTTCGTGCTGGGCACCGAACGGCACGAAAGCCGCCGCATCGACAACCAGCTGCGCGGCCGTTCGGGCCGTCAGGGCGATCCGGGCCTGTCCCGTTTCTACCTGTGCCTGGAAGACGATCTGCTGCGCATCTTCGGGCCGGATACGCTGTTTTCCAAGATGATGAATTCCAACCTGGCCGATGGCGAGGCGATCGGTTCCAAGTGGCTGTCGAAGGCGATCGAGACCGCGCAGAAAAAGGTCGAAGCACGCAATTACGAAGTGCGCAAGCAGGTGGTCGAATACGACAACGTGATGAACGACCAGCGCAAGGTGGTCTATGAACAGCGTGACGAGATCATGGACGCCGACCGGGTCGATGACGTGGTGCACGACATGCGCCACGAAACGATCAACGCCCTGGTCGGCACCGCCTGCCCCCCGGGTTCCTATCCCGAACAGTGGGACATTGCCGGGCTGAAGGAACGCATTACCACGGTTCTCGGCATGGAAGTGCCGTTGGACGACTGGTTGCAGGAACAGGCCGTTGAACCCGAACTGATCGAGGAACGGCTGGCCGCGCTGGCGGACGAAAAGATGGCCGCCAAGCAGGCTGAAAGCGGTGACGACACGATCTGGCGCCAGGTGGAAAAGAGCATCCTGCTCGACCGGCTGGACTTCCACTGGAAGGAACACCTCGCAACGCTGGATGCGCTGCGCCAGGTGGTGTTCCTGCGCGCCTATGCGCAGAAGCAGCCGATCAACGAATACAAGACCGAAGCTTTCGGCCTGTTCGAATCAATGCTGGAACGGATCCGCGAAGACGTGACCCGGGTGCTGATGACCAGTCACCTGCGCTTCACTCCGCCGCCGGAAATGCAGCTGCCGGAACTGCCGGATTTCCTGACCGGCCATGTCGATCCGTTCCTGGGCATGAACGATGCCGCGGGCAACATCGGCACGACCCTGGGGGCAGAGGCTATCCTGCATTCGCTGGCGGGCAGCCCGCAGGCGGAAGTCGGTGCCGGCGGGGCGGAACACGGCGATCCCTATGCCGGGATGCAGATCAGCCGCAACGATCCGTGCCCCTGCGGTTCCGGCAACAAGTACAAGCACTGCCACGGTTCGGCCGCGTGACCGGTCCGGCCAGGCGCCACTTGCCGCAACAGTAACATTCGTTATGATCCCACCCCGATAACAAGGGGAGGGGATCATGCGGATCACACAAGCGGACTTGCCGAAGTGCATGGTCGGCGAAGGGCCGGTATGGGACGTGGCCGAACAGGCCCTGTACTACATCGATATCCTGGCCAAACAGGTGTTCCGCTGGGATCCGGCCACGGGTGACCTGCGGCAGTGGGCCGTGCCGGACATGATCGGATCGATGGCCCTGCGCACTGGCGGCGGGGCGATTGTTGCGCTGGTCAGCGGTATTCACACCCTCGATTTTGCCAGCGGCGCAGTGGAGCCGTTCGCCTTGCCGGAACCGGCCAATCCTGCGCTGCAGCTGGCCGATGGCAAGGTGGACCGGGCCGGGCGCTTTGTGTTCGGCACCAGTCACCGGCAGGCAAAGGAACCGCTCGGCGGGCTGTTCTCGCTCGGCACTGATGGCGCGATTAGCCAGCTCGACAGCGGACTGATCCTCGGCAATGGCCCCTGCTGGTCGCCCGATGACACGGTGCTGTACCACGCAGATTCAATGCGCCACCTGATCTACGCCTACGATTACGACCTTGCCACGGGGCAGGCGGGCAACCGGCGGGAGTTCTTCGACAGCAGCGCCTATGGCCCGATCCCGGATGGCGCGACCGTGGATGCGGACGGCAACTTGTGGGTGGCGATCTGCGAAGGCGGGGTGGTGTTGCAACTGTCACCACATGGCAAGGTGCTGCGCGAAATTGCAATGCCGGTCGGTCTGCCGGCCAGCGTGATGTTCTTCGGGCCGGAGCTTGACCGGCTGTTCGTCCCCAGCATCGATCCCAGCTTCCTCGGCCGTGAAACGAAGCCGGGCGAAGGCATGAACTTTATCATCGACGGCCTCGGCGTGCGCGGCCTGCCGGAGCCCCGCTACAATGGATAAGCGACCCAACTGGAAAGTCCTGGCACCCCTGCTGGTTTCGGTGTTCATCAACATCGCCGGGTTCAGCCTGATCCTGCCGCTGCTGCCGTTCTACGGCCAGGTGTTCAGCGCCGGGCCGTTTGAAGTGGCGCTGCTGTTTGCGGCCTACAGCTTCGGCAACGTGTTCGGGGAAATCCACTGGGGCCGCCAGTCGGACGCCTGGGGACGGCGCAAGGTATTGTTGGTGACCACCCTGCTGGCGGGCCTCAGCTACATCGCCTTTGCCTATGCCACCACGCTGTGGATGGCGATTGGCATCCGGATTGTCAGCGGGTTCTTTTCCGGCACGCTCAGCGTCTGCCAGGGGTTCATTGCCGACGTTTCTCCGCCGGAAAAGCGGGCCAAGACAATGGGGTACTTCGGCGCGGCGTTCAGCCTGGGGTTTGCCTTCGGGCCGGTGCTGGGCGGCCTGTTCGCGGGTGAGGCGGCGGTGGCGGAAAGTTTCCGCACCCCGATCTTCATTGCCGCCGGGCTCGCCTTTGGCGCGTCAGCCTGGAGCGCGTTGGTGCTGCGCGATGCTGTTCCCCCGCGCGGCAAGGGTGCGCCGCTGCCGCGTTATGCGGAAGCCTTCGCCTTCGTCAGCGGGGAACCGTTGCTGAAACGGCTGTTCATCATCTCGTTCTTCGGCATCGCCGCCTTTGCCAGCATGGAAGCGATCTATGGCCTGTGGAGCGAGGAGAATTTCGGCTGGAGCGCGCATGACCTCGGCTTCGCCTTCATCGCCATTGGCGCAGGCGGGCTGCTGACCCAGCTGGTGCTGATCGGGCCACTGGCGGCACGGTATGGCGAAGCGCGGGTGATCGTCATCGGTCTCGCCCTGCTGGCGCTGTCGATGTTGCTGCAACCGCTGATTCGCCTGCCGGTATCGGGCGTGCTGCTGATGGGCCTGCTGATGGCCGGTCACAGTTTGGCGTTCCCGTCGGCCGGGGCGTTGCTCAGCCGCAATACTCCGCCGGAACGGCAGGGCAGCACGATGGGCCTGCTGATGGCATCCAACGCCATCGGCCGCATCCTCGCCCCGCCGCTGTTCGGCCTGATCTATGACCGGATTGGCCACGATGCGCCGTGGTATGCCGGTGCAATCATGATCGCGCTGGTCGCCCTGATCGGCCTGCAGGCCGTGCGGATCAGTGCGGACAGGGTGGCTGCCGCGCAAACATAAGGGATTTCCCCTAGGTCCATGCAAAGGGGGCTTAACGGCGCCCGGTTAACCATGTCCGCAATCAGGATACCGGACATGGCCACAGGAACACAGGATCGCAGCAGGCAGAACGTACTTGTGATGGCAGGCCTTCAGCTTGAAGGTGAGCCAGCCTGCCGCGTCAGCCTGCGCAATATTTCGCCCGGCGGGGCGCGCCTGATATCTCCGGTGGTGCCTGTACCGGGCAGCGAGGTGGTGCTGGACCTGCCCAATGTTGGATCGGTGGAAGCGGTGGTGGTCTGGGCTCGTCCGTCACAGGGCTGCTTCGGCGTGCAATTTGCCGCGCCGGTTGATCCAGCCGCCATTCGCCAGCGGATCACCGGCAGTTATGCCGTCCCCCCTGTGCCACCGGCGCCGCTGCGGTTGCGGCTGGCCTGATCATTCAGGAATCGGGTGCTTCCGGTTCAGGCTCGAATGCGACAATGTCCAGCGCGCCGGGCTTGGTCCAGGTCCAGCAATCGTCCCAGCTTTCAGCAGGACGCAGGCCCACATCCGAGGTCCAGCCACTGCGGAATTTCACCCCCGGCCGGGATAGCGGTGGCACCGGACAGCCGTCTCCCGCGTGAATAACCCAGCCCGCGGCGAGTGGTTGCTCTTGCCGAACCTGTCGCCGGCCGCGTCCACGCAGGATGTAAGCCCCCACGGCGGCAACGAGGCCTGACAAGCCCAGAATGGTGACGACAGTGGGCACCAACACCCATCCCAAATGCCCTTGTTGAGCCAAACCTTACCAGCTTCGTAACCATGGGCAAGGCGGGACAATGCCCCATGCCCGAAATGGGGCAGGCCCAGATCAGGTCCGGCGCCTCAGGCGCGGTAAGCCGGTGATGGATGGGTAGAAGTGGCTCCCCGAGTAGGATTCGAACCTACGGCCAAGTGATTAACAGTCACCTACTCTACCGCTGAGCTATCGGGGAGCAACCCTTGCGGGCAGGAGTGCGCCTATATGGGCAGGTTCCATCTTTGACAAGCCCGCTTTCGCGCAAAAGTGCGTGCCTGCGCAAAGTCCTTGATCAATAGGCGAATTGTTCCGCCACGATCCGTTCGTCCAGCGCGTGGCCGGGATCGAACAACAGGGTCAGCTGGCGGGTGGAATCGATTTCCAGGTGCACTTGGGCCACGTCGCGCACTTCCTTGAAATCGGCCACCACGGCCACCGGCCGCTTGTCCGCTTCCAGCACCCGGAAAGTCACCCGGCTGCGATCGGGCAGGATTGCCCCGCGCCAGCGACGCGGGCGGAACGGGCTGATCGGGGTCAGCGCGAGGGTCAGCGAATCGAGGGGGAGGATCGGGCCGCTGGCGGAATAGTTGTAGGCGGTGGAGCCGACCGGCGTCGCCAGCAGTACGCCGTCTGCCGACAGTTCGGCAATGCGCACCTTTTCATTCACGCAGACTTCGATCTTTGCCGTCTGCCGGGTTTCGCGCAGCAGCGACACTTCGTTGATCGCGTAGAGGCTTTCGCGGCGGCCATCCTGCGTCACGGCTTCCATCTTCAGCGGCCGCACCGCAATCGGCCGGGCGCGGGCCAGCCGTTCCAGCAATTGCGCGTGTTTGCGGTACCGGTTCATCAGGAAGCCCACGGTGCCCAGGTTCAGGCCATAGACCGGGGTCTGGTACCCGTTGTCGATGATCCGGTGCATCGCATCCAGCATCGTTCCGTCACCGCCCAGCACCACGGCGGCATCTGCCTCGGCCAGCGGCACCCAGTCGGCCAGGTCCGCCAGCCGCTCCGCCGCTTCACGCGCGCGATCGCTGTCGGCGACAATCAGGGCCAGCTTCTTGAAGCTGTTCACAGGTGGTGCGGTATCGCTGCCGGTCATGGCCCTACCGTCTATGGAGCAGCGTCCCGATTTGCAACGCGCGCTGTTTGTAACTCTGCGTCCGGCGCTTTCTGGGCCATGGCGCGATCCATGAAATGGATGGTGATGGCGGACAATCAGGACAGCTTGACGGGATTGATCGGGGCCGAGGCTGCGCGAGCGCAGATCGGGGCCTGGCGCAGTGCCGCAAAATTGCGCGGGGAAGCGCCCACTGTCCACGCGATGTTGCTGGGGCTGAAACGGTTCGCCGCGGTCAACCTGGCCTATGGCGAGGATGCGGGTGACCGGGCGCTGGCCGAAGTGGCGGCGCGGGTGCTGCACTTTGCCGGCGGGGCGCTGGATGGCGAATGGCTGGCCGCGCGGGTGGGCGGGGGCAATTTCCTGATCGCCGCTAATGAGGCCTGCAGCCGCGAACGCTGGCACTGGCTGGCAGAGGAACTGGCGCAGGTCGTTTCCGCCCCCATCGTCGACAGCGGCGGCAGCACCGTGCGCCTATGGCCGCGCATTGCCCTGCTGCGGGCGCTGCCGCGCGAAGGGGCAGCGCGCATGCTGGACCGGTTGGCCGAAACGCTCGACACTGCCCAGCAACAGCCGGGCCGGCGGTTACAATGGGTGGACGGGGAGATGACCCTGCCGGGCCTGCCGGCGCAGCAGCTGGAGGCTGACCTGCTGGCCGCGCTCGACCGCAAGGAAATTGAGGTGGTGTTCCAGCCGCAATATGCCTGTGCCGACGGCGCGCTGGTGGGCGCAGAGGCGCTGGCCCGCTGGCAACACCCGGAACTAGGCCGGATCGGCGCGGCGGCGCTGTTCGCCATTGCCGAACGGGCAGACCATGTGCAGCATTTGTCACGCCATATTGCCCATGTTGCCTTGGCATCGGCCGCGCACTGGCCTGATCATTTACGCCTCTCGCTCAACATCACGGCAGCGGACCTGGCCGCAGGCAGCTTCGCCGATTCGATTGCCGAAGCCCTGATGGATGCCGGTTTCGCGCCGGAACGGCTGACGTTGGAAATCACCGAACAGTCGCTGGTGTCGGAAGTGGACCGTTCGGGCGAGCGGCTGCGCAAGCTGGCCGACCTCGGCATCCGCGTGGCGCTGGATGATTTCGGCGCGGGGTTCTGCAACTTCCGTTACCTGAAGCTGCTGCCACTACATTATCTGAAACTGGACCGCAGCATGGTGGAAGGCGTGGCGGACGATCCGCGCGACCTGGCCGTGCTGCGCGCGATCATTGCCATGGCGCAGGCGCTGGACCTGGGCGTAATCGCCGAAGGGATCGAAAGCGAAGACCAGCGCAAAGTGGTGGCGGAAGAAGGCTGCCATGCCTGGCAGGGATACCTGGGCGCCAAGCCGATGAGCGCGGCGCAGTTTGCGCTGGTGGCCCGCTGAATCCTCCCCTCCCGCAAGCGGGAGGGGGAATAATCACGCCGCTTTCTTCGCCGCCTTGCGCACAATCGCGCTCAGCCCCTTAGTCAGTTGCAGCAGCCCGTTCAGGCGGCTTTGCGGATCGGACCAGGCGCGGTCGATCACCAGTTTCATGTCTGGCCGCAGGCGCGCAGTCCCTTGCAAGCGGTCGACGTAGGCGAGCAGGCCCGCAGGGTCCGGGAACATGTCGTTGTGGAACGTCACCAGCGTGCCGCGCGCGCCGACGTCGATCTTGGCCACGCAGGCTTCGATCGCCTGCTGCTTGATACTGATCAGCTTGATCAGGTTGGCGGTGGGGGCGGGCAGGGCGCCGAAGCGGTCGATCATTTCGGCCGCCAGCCCTTCCACTTCGGCATGGCCGCGCGCGTCGTTCAGGCGGCGATAGAGGGCCATGCGCACGGCCAGATCCGGCACGTATTCTTCCGGGATCATGATCGGTGCATCGAAGGTGATCTGCGGGCTCAGCCCGTCGCGCTGGCGGTCGATCCCCATGTCGCCTGCGCGCACGGCCAGGATCGCGTCTTCCAGCATGGATTGGTACAGTTCAAACCCGACTTCGCGGATATGGCCGGACTGTTCGTCGCCCAGCATGTTGCCCGCGCCGCGAATATCCAGATCGTGGCTGGCGAGCTGGAACCCGGCCCCCAGGCTGTCGAGATCGCCCAGCACCTTCAGCCGCTTTTCCGCAACTTCCGACAATTGGGTGTCAGCCGGCGTGGTGAGGTAGGCATAAGCGCGCAGCTTGGCCCGGCCCACGCGCCCGCGCAGTTGGTACAACTGGGCCAGGCCGAACCGGTCGGCACGGTGGATGATGATGGTGTTGGCGCTGGGGATGTCGATCCCGCTTTCGACGATGGTCGTGCTCAGCAGCACTTCGTACTTCTTTTCGTAGAAGGCGCTCATCCGCTCTTCCACTTCGGTCGGGCTCATCTGGCCGTGGGCGGTGACGAATTTCACTTCCGGCACGTGCTTGGCCAGCCAGCCTTCCACTTCCTCCATGTCAGCAATGCGGGGCACGACGATGAAACTCTGCCCGCCGCGATGGTGTTCGCGCAGCAAGGCCTCGCGCACCACCATGTCGTCCCATTCCATCACGTAAGTGCGCACGGCGAGTCGATCGACCGGCGGGGTCTGGATGGTACTGAGTTCGCGCAATCCGCTCATCGCCATTTGCAGCGTGCGGGGGATAGGCGTGGCGGTGAGGGTGAGGACGTGGACGTCTGCCCGCAGCTGCTTCAGCGCTTCCTTGTGGTTGACGCCGAACCGCTGTTCCTCGTCCACGATCACCAGGCCGAGGCGTTTGAACTTCGTGCTTTTGGAAAGGATCGCGTGGGTGCCGATGACCACGTCCATCGTCCCGGCTTCCAGCGCCTCGCGGGTTTCGGCCATTTCCTTGGCCGTCACCAGCCTGCTCAGGCGGCCGACGCGCAAGGGGAAGCCATTGAAGCGTTCGGTAAAACCCTGAAAATGCTGGCGGGCGAGCAGGGTGGTTGGCGCCACCAGCGCCACCTGCTGCCCGGCCATCGCCGCCGCGAAAGCTGCACGCAGGGCGACCTCGGTCTTGCCGAAGCCGACGTCGCCGCAGACCAGCCGGTCCATCGGCTTGCCTTCGGCCAGGTCTTTCAGCACGTCCTCGATGGCGTTTTCCTGGTCTTCGGTTTCCTGCCAGGGGAAGCGGTCGACGAATTGCGGCCAGGCGTGTTCGTCCGGTTCGATCACCGGGGCCTTCTTCAGCGCCCGTTCCGCTGCCGTGCGCATCAGTTCGCCGGCGATCAGCTGGATCCGTTCCTTCAGGCGGGCGCGGCGTTTCTGCCATGCCTCGCCGCCCAGCCGGTCCAGCGGGACCAGGTCTTCCGACGAGCCATAGCGTGACAGGACGTCGATGTTTTCGACCGGGATGTAGAGCTTGTCCCCGCCGTGGTACTCCAGCATCACGCAGTCGTGCTGGCTCTTGCCGACGCTGATCGGTTCCAGCCCCAGGTACTTGCCGATCCCGTGATCGACATGGACCACCAGATCGCCCCGGCCCAGTGCGGAAAGTTCGGCCAGGAAAGCGTCGGAATCCTTGCGCTTCTTGCGCCGGTGGACCAGCCGGTCACCCAGCAGTTCCTGTTCGGTGACCAGTTCCAGTTCGTCGTTGGCGAATCCGCTGTCGAGCGGCAGGACCATCGCCACCGGCGTGCCCTTGGCCGCTGCGCCCAGCGCTTCCTGCCAGCTGGCTGCCTTGCGCATGGTGGCGCCCGCTTCTTCCAGAATGGAGGCGATACGGCTGCGCGACCCTTCGGAATAAGCGGCGAACAGCGGGCGCTTGCCAGCCTTGCCCAGCGCCTTGAAATGGGCGGCGGCGGCTTCGTAGACATTGTCGCCGCGCGACCGTTCCGGCGTGAAATCGCGCGCGGAGCGGAACCCGAAATCGAGCACCTTGTCGCTTTCCGGTTCCGCAAACAGGGTTGCCCGGTGGATCGGCCGCTGGTCCAGCGCCTGTTCGAACTCGGCCCGCGTCAGGTACAGCGCATCGGTCCGCAAGGGGCGATAACTGCCCGCTGCGGTGCCGGCGGTTTCGGTACGCTGGCGGTGGTAATCGGCAATGTCGTTCAGCCGCTCGTCCCCGGCGGCAATCGCGCCGCTGTCGATCACCAACACGTCATCCTTGCCCAGATGGTCGAACAGGGTGGACAGCTTGTCTTCCAGCAGCGGCAGCCAATGTTCCATCCCGGCCAGCCGGCGGCCTTCGCTGACTGCCTGGTACAGCGGATCGCCGGTGGCCGTGGCGCCAAACATTTCGCGATAGCGGGTGCGGAACCGGGTGATCGTGTCATCCGCCAGCAAGGCCTCGCTGGCGGGCAGCAGCAGGTGGCTGTCGATCCGTTCGGTGGTGCGCTGGGTATTGGGATCGAACAGGCGCAGCGATTCCAGCTCGTCATCGAAGAAGTCGAGCCGCAGGCCCTGGTCCAGCCCGGCAGGATAGATGTCGAAGATGGACCCGCGCACCGCGAATTCGCCGGTGTCGATCACCGTATCGACGCGGCCATAACCCTGCCGTTGCAGCAGGGCGGACAGGCTTTCATGCCCGATCCGCACCCCGGCCTTCAGTTCCCGCACAGCCTCGCGGATGCGGAACGGGGTCAGGACCCGTTGCAGCACGGCATTGACCGTGGTGACCAGCAACTGCCCCTGGCCGCTGCCGGCCTGCAACTGGTGCAGCGCCGCCAGCCGGCGTGACGAGACTGACAGCGCCGGGCTCGCCCGGTCATAAGGTAGGCAGTCCCAGGCCGGAAATTCGATCACCTGCAATTCGGGCGCGAACCAGTGGGCGCTGTCGGCCACGGCGCGCATGGCCTGTTCGTCCGGCGCGATGAACACGGCGCGGCCCTTGGCGGCACGGGCAAGGTCCGCCAGCACCAGCGGCTGCGCACCGCGCGCCACGGAAGACAGGGTCAGCGGCCGGGTGGCCTTCAGGATACGGCTCAGGTCAGGCATGGGGCGGTTCTGGCTTCCGGCGCATGGCAAAATGCCCCCTGCCCGGACGGGGAGGGGGTTCGTGGGATGTGGGCGTGGCGCGGGCGATAGACCAGCGGCGCGCGATGCGCCAGCGCGGTCAGATCTTCACGTAATCGAGCAGTTGCATCGCCTGCATGCGGGGCCCGGCATATTCCGCCGGAACGCTCTGCGTGCCCAATGCCCAGGCCATGATGTCGACGTCTTCTTCGTCCAGCAAGGCTTCGAACCAGACCAGGTCGTCCTCCGCCCATTCGGCATGGTAGCGGTCGAAATACCCGCCGATCATGTAATCCGCTTCCCGCGTGCCGCGATGCCAGGCACGGAATTTGGCACGGGCAAGGCGGGTGGCGTGGTCGGGCTGGGTCATGCCGGGGCATTAGCGTGGGGGAAGGGGGCCGTCACCCGTAAAGACAGGCTCCCCCGGAAGGGGAGCCCGCCTTGTTCAGGCCGCCAGATTGATCGCGGCGAGTTCTGCCGGCGGCAGCCCTTTGCCTTCGGCCAAGGCCATCAGTTCCTGCTTGCGCGCCATCATCTGGTCGCGCAGTTCCACCAGGTCCACCTCGGTCGCGCGGCACTGCGCGAACATCCCTTCCCTGGGCATTTCCTCTTCTTCGACATGGTGGGTAATTTCTTCGCACAACACGGTCACCTTGGCGGCGAAGAAATCATCCCCGGAGCCGTTGGCGACGATATCGTTGATCAGCACCTTGGCGCCGTCATGTTCGACAATCGCTTCATCCAGCATGTCGTCCTCGATCTTGCCGCGGAAGGCGGGGTAGAAAATCTCTTCCTCGATCTGGGCGTGGATCTTCAGCTCGTCACAGATCTGCCCGGCCAGTGCCAACTGCTTGGCTTCGTCCTCGGTGGACTGGAATTGCTTGAACAGGTCCTTCACCTTTTGATGATCGGCCTTCAGCAGCATGATTGCGTCGGTGAACTCGTTGTCGTTCTTCGCCATCGGTAATCTCCTGTTGCGCGACGGTGTCCTTGCCAAGCCAAGTCCTGAAGCTGCGCTGCGTTCCCGGGGAATGCGATGAAGCGATCCCTTGGCGGCGGGCACCGGGCGCGCCTATCAGGGCACCATGCGGCCCGATTTGCTCAATCCCCTGTTCGCGCAGACCGACGGCCTTGACGGCATCGGGCCCAAGCTGGCCAAGCCGATCGAGAAGCTGGGCCTGACCCGCATCCGCGACCTGTTGTACCACCTGCCCGACCGGTTCGTGACCCGCCGCGCAATCAGCAACCTGGATGAAGCCAGCGTGGGCGAACAGGTGGTGGTGGCGCTGACGGTGCTGGAACACCGCTCTGGCGGATCGGCCCGCGCGCCGTACCGGGTGATGGCACAGGATGCGGCTGGCAACGTGCTGGCGCTGACCTGGTTCGGCAAGGCCAGCTATACCGCCCGCAAGACGCTGCCGGTGGGGGAAACCCGCTGGGTGGCCGGGCGGCTGGACCAGTTTGGCCAGATGCTCCAGATCGTCCATCCCGACCATGTCGAAGACAGCGGCGCGGCGCTGGGTCGGCTGGTAGAACCGGTGTACCCGCTGGCGGAAGGGCTTACCCAGCCGAAAGTGATCGGGCTGGTGCGGCAGGCGCTGGAACGCAGCCCGGAACTGCCCGAATGGATCGAACCCGGCCTGCTGGACCGGCACGGATGGCCCCGCTGGCGCGAAGCGCTGGAACTGGCCCACCGGGGCGAACACAAGGAAGCGCGCGACCGCCTCGCCTATGATGAACTGCTGGCCAATGCGCTGGCGCTGTTGTTGGTGCGGCAATCGAACAAGGCGCGGCGCGGCCAACCGTTGCAGGGCGATGGCCACCTGCGGGCGAAGCTGGAACTGCCGTTCCCGCTGACTGGAGCGCAGAAACGCTCGATTGCGGAAGTGGAAGGCGACCTGGCGCAATCCGCGCCGATGCTGCGGCTGCTGCAAGGCGATGTCGGCGCGGGCAAGACCGTGGTGGCGCTGGAATCGATGCTGATCGCGGTGGAGGCTGGTGCCCAGGCGGCGATGCTGGCGCCGACGGAAATCCTCGCCCGCCAGCACTTCGAAACCCTGCGCCGCATGGCTGCGCCCACCGGTGTCAGCGTTGCCCTGCTGACCGGGCGCGACAAGGGCCGGGCGCGGGAAAGCATCCTGATGGGCCTGCTGGATGGCAGCATCGACATCCTGGTCGGCACCCACGCCATTTTCCAGGACGCGGTGACCTATCGCAATCTGGGGCTGGTGGTGATTGATGAACAGCACCGCTTCGGCGTGTCGCAGCGGCTGCTGCTGACGCAAAAGGGGCGGGTGACGCCGCACTGCCTGGCGATGACCGCCACCCCGATCCCGCGCACCCTGACGCTGGCACAATATGGCGAAATGGACGTCAGCCGGCTGGATGAAATGCCGCCCGGGCGGCAGGCCATCGACACGCGGGTGATCGCGGTGGAACGGCTGGCGGAAGTGGTCGAAGGGGTCGGCCGCCATCTGGCCGCCGGGGCCCAGGCATATTG
>JBARAF010000210.1:0-1810 GCA_049791695.1 Croceibacterium sp. | reverse complement strand
GTCGAACACCTGCGGCACTTCCTTGATCATCCGATCGACGGTGACGGCGCTGGACGCTTCGATTTCCGCACGGCCGAGGGCGATGACGGTCGAACCGACCGGTGCCTCGCCGCGCACGCGACTGCCGGTCACCACGATGGTGCCTTCGCCTTCATTACCAGAGGCCGCTTCCTGTGCCGCAGCCAGCGCCGGGGCGGCCAGCGCCAGCGCGCAACAACCGAGGCTGAAGGCGGTCTTTGCCGCCCTTCCAATCCGCATGTTCATTGATCCATCTCCCTTGTTCGGCCTCTGCGGGCCGCGTTCATCCGTTATTCTACCGGGAGGTCGAGGCGCGATCCGCTGCCCCGGCCCCAGAGCACCGTGATTTTCGGTGCCGGGTCCTGCTTGATTTCACTGAGGTTGCGCTGGCGTGGGTCGGCCCCGGCAATGGTCAGTCGCAAGCGGCTGCCTGCCGGTACGACCCGCGCCACGGGGGTCATGTCGATTGCCAGATCCACCGGCTTGCCGGGTACTGCCGGCATCACTGCGTCCTGCATGCCGGAATGCCACGGCAGGCCCAGCGTGACATAAGGTGCCACGGCAGTTGCCCGGTGCGACAGCGCCAGTCGCCCGAAGGCCACGACTTTTGCAGTGCCCGCGGCGTCAACCTGGTCGAGATAGACGAACACGTTGGCATCGCTGCGGTCCGCCGCCACTTTAAGGCGAGCGATGGGGAAGCCGACCAGCTTCAGGTCCTGTGCCAAGGCGGGGGTGGTGTAGCTCAGCCCCTTGTCATCCATCGGCTGGGCCCAGAAGGCGAAGTATTCCGCGCTCGGCAGGTCATACCGGACGGCGAACAGGTCACTCCCCTTGCCGGCAGCCTTCAGTGCCAGGGTGCCGTCGTTGACCGATCGCGCGGTGCCGCTGCGGCCCTTGCCCAGGAACCACTGCTGCCATTTCTGGGCCGCGCCCGGCAACTGTGCACTTCGCACATAGCTCCCGCCGCCATCGCGGCCTTCCAGCCAATAGGTCACCGGCAATTGCGCGTCGAAGCCGTTGGCCGCGCCTTTCAGGTGGAAATCGAAATACCGCTGCACCTCACCGGTGAAGTCGAAACCCGCTGGTGGCACGCAATGGCTGCCCGGCCCGGCCAGGAAGCGCGATCCCGGCAGGCTGGCAGCGCTGAGGATCGACTGGGCGGTCGGCTCGTCTTCCCAGTTGCCCCAGAAATAGGTGGCAATCCCGGCATCGCGGATCTGCCGCAGGTAGTTGTAGGCCCCGACCTCCTGCCAGAAGGCATTGCCGGTGAATTGCGATATGCTGTCGCGGAACGGCATGCCGTACCACAACGGTGCCATCGGCGTGTTTTCGGCATGCTGGGCCACGGCATCCCGCAACATGGCCCCGCCGGTATCGCCATCGACCGGCAGGCTGGCGAGGTCTTCGCTCAGCGGTTCATCCGGGCGGGTATTGAACTGCGCGGGAATGCCGCCCCGGCGAACGAAGCCGTACTTGTCGAGATCCGACGCGCCGACGAACACTGCCTTCAGCGCCGGCGGCGCGGTGGTGGCGACGTGGAAGGTCGTGCCGCCGAGGTACGAACAGCCCAGCATTCCGACCTTGCCGGTCGCAAAGTCCTGCCGCGCCAGCCATTCCACCAGATCGCGGCCGTCCAGCGCCTCGGTCCGGTCCTGGAAGCCGCGACGGTGGCCGAAGGAAGCCCCCTTCCCCCTGATATCGGCCACTGCCACGACATAGCCAGCCCGGATCAGCGAGCGCAGGGCGAGCCGGTCTTCCAGGGCGATTTCGACCACCTTGCCCGCGGCATCGG
>JBARAF010000209.1:0-20572 GCA_049791695.1 Croceibacterium sp. | reverse complement strand
GATATAGGCGGCCTGCTTGGCGCTGAGCGTGGAGAGCTTGACGCCGAGCTTCTCGAGGTGAAGCGCGGCGACCTTCTCGTCGAGATGCTTGGGCAGCACATAGACTTCGTTCTGATACTTGGCGCCGTCGGTCCACAGGTCGATCTGCGCCAGCACCTGGTTGGTGAAGCTCGACGACATCACGAAGCTGGGGTGGCCGGTGGCGCAGCCCAGGTTCACCAGACGGCCCTTGGCCAGCACGATGATCTGCTTGCCGTCCGGGAATTCCACCAGGTCGGTACCCGGCTTCACTTCGGTCCACTTGTAATTGTCGAGCGCGGCGATCTGGATCTCGCTGTCGAAGTGGCCGATGTTGCAGACGATGCTCATCGGCTTCATCGCCTTCATGTGCTCGGCAGTGATGACGTCTTCGTTGCCGGTCGCGGTCACGAAAATGTCGCAGCGCTGGACCGCTTCTTCCATCGTCACGACTTCATAGCCTTCCATCGCCGCCTGCAGCGCGCAGATCGGATCGATTTCGGTGACCATCACGCGCGCGCCGCCCTGGCGCAGCGAAGCGGCCGAACCCTTGCCCACGTCGCCGAAGCCGGCAACGCAAGCGACCTTGCCGGCCAGCATCACGTCGGTGGCGCGGCGGATCGCGTCGACCAGCGATTCCTTGCAGCCGTACAGGTTGTCGAACTTCGACTTGGTGACGCTGTCGTTCACGTTGATCGCCGGGAACGGCAGCTTGCCGTCCTTGGCGATCTGGTACAGCCGGTGGACGCCGGTGGTGGTTTCTTCCGACACGCCCTTGATGTGGGCGACGGTCATGGTGAGATAGCCCGGCTTGCGCTTCAGGAACGCTGTCAGCGCGCGGACGAATTCGATTTCTTCCGCGTTGCTCGGTTCGAACAGGTCTTCACCTGCTTCGACGCGGGCACCCCACAGGGCGAACATGGTGGCATCGCCGCCATCGTCCAGGATCATGTTGCAGGTCTGGCCCGAACCGTCGGCGTCCCATTCGAAGATGGAACCGACATAGTCCCAGTAATCGGCCAGGCTTTCGCCCTTCACCGCGAACACCGGAACGCCGGTGGCGGCGATGGCGGCGGCGGCGTGATCCTGGGTGGAATAGATGTTGCAGGTGGCCCAGCGCACCTGGGCGCCCAGCGCGGTCAGCGTTTCGATCAGCACGGCGGTCTGGATCGTCATGTGCAGCGAACCGGTGATGCGCGCGCCCTTCAGCGGCTGCGAGGCACCAAATTCTTCGCGCAGGGCCATCAGGCCCGGCATTTCGGTTTCGGCGATCTTGATTTCCGCACGCCCAAATTCGGCGAGCGAGATGTCTTTCACGACATAATCATGGGTTGCGTCGGCCACGCGCACTTCTCCTGCTGTTTTTAAGGAACAGGCGTCGCCGGGGCTCCACGCTTCGCCGTGGCCCCCATAGCCGCAAGGCGGGGGCCGCGTAAACCCGCCTTGGCCGATGCAGGTTGGCCTTACCGGCGGGCGAGCTGCGTCCCGGCATTGTCGCCCGAATCCAGCAGCCGCGCAGCCGCCGCCACCAGCCCGGCTTCCCCTTGGGGCGCGACCAGTTGCCCGGCTGCCTGTTTCAGTTCGTGGCAATCGAGCCGCGGGTGGCCTGCGCCGTAATAATTGGCCATCGCCACGTTCATCCGGTCAAATTCGCGGATTGCGCCCTGCTTGCCGTATTGGCGGGTGAATTCCCCTGTTACCATCAGCGCCGCATCGCGCAGCACCGGCAGATTGCTGGCGCGGAAGCGATCATACTCGACGCGGAAGTCATCCTCGCCAAAACGGCAGCGCAGCGATGTTACCATCAGCATCATGTCCAGCCGCCGCAAGCTGGCCGCTGTTTCCACATCCTGCGCCATCGCCGACACAGCCGCGCCCGCCGCCAGGCACGCGCCGATTACCCAAGCCCCCAGTTTCATCGCCCGATCCCTTCCTTGTCCCCTGGGGAAAGGTTGGGCTGCGGGCGTTTACCGGGCCTTCCGATATGCAGGTAACGCGAAATTCACCATCTTGCCCCGCCCCCTGCCCTTGCAAGGCGCGCGGCCCGGTCTATCTGTCATGGGACGGAAACGGAGGACTTCCAACATGACGATTACCAAGGGCCAGCAGCTTCCCGACGTGACTTTGGTCAAGGTCGGCGAAAACGGGCCGGAAAAGGTCCAGAGCGGCGAATACTTCAAGGGGAAGAAGGTCGCGCTTTTCTCCGTGCCGGGCGCATTCACCCCGACCTGTTCGGCCAAGCACCTGCCGGGCTATGTCGAAAAGGCTGCCGAACTGAAGGCCAAGGGCGTTGACGAGATCGCCTGCACCGCCGTGAACGATGCCTTCGTGCTCGGCGCCTGGAACAAGCGTGACGGCAGCGATGACGTGACCATGCTGGCTGACGGCAATGGCGAATTCGCCAAGGCCCTGGGCCTGACGATGGACGGCAGCGGTTTCGGCATGGGCCAGCGCGGCCAGCGCTTCAGCCTGATCGTCGACGATGGCGTGGTCAGCGAAGTGAACGTGGAAGCCCCGGGCGACTTCAAGGTGTCCAGCGCCGACCACATGCTGGGCCAGCTGTAAGCTTCCCAGCCTTACGCAGATTCAGGAAACCCGGTGGCCGCATTGCGCGGCCGCCGGGTTTTCTTTTGCCTTCAGATCAGTCGAGCCACTGCACATCCGCACCCAGCGACACGAAGTTGTCGGTGAAGTCGGGATGCGCGCGGCGGATGGGGTCGGCGTCGAGGATGGTCGATTCGCCCTCGATCGAGCTGGCCACCATCAGCATCGCGATGGCAACGCGGATGATATAGGGGCTGGTGACCGTGGCCGGGGCCAGCTTCGGCCCGCCGAAAGTGATCAGCCGGTGCGGATCGCACAGCAGGGTGTGCGCACCGAACAAGGCCAGTTCGGTGTGCCAGGTCAGCCCGCCTTCATAGACCTTGTTCCAGAACATCATCTGGCCTTCCGCCTTCACCCCCAGGGCGATGAAGATCGGCAGCAGGTCGGCCGGGACATAGGGCCAGGGCGCGGCTTCCACTTTGGTGATCAGGTGGCTGGTGAAGTTCTTTTCCACCACCAGCCGGTCCGGCGCGGCCAGTCGCGACCAGCCATTTTCATGCCGCACTTCCGCGCCGAATTTTTCGAACGTGCGGTCCAGCAGGGTCATGTGTTCGGGGTGGTCGTTACGCACCGAAATGTCGCCGCCGGTCACCGCCGCCAGGGCGAGGAACGTGGCGATTTCGTGGAAATCGTCAGAGAAAGTGTAATCCGCACCCTGCAGTTCGCCGCCGCCTTCGACCGAGACCATCGAAGTGCCCTTGCCGATGATCTTCGCGCCCATCAGTTCCAGGAACGTGCACATTTCCTGCACGTGCGGTTCGCAGGCAGCATTGACGATCTGGCTGGTGCCCTGAACCGTCAGCGCGCTGAGGATGAAGTTTTCGGTGGTGGTGACGCTGGCATATTCCAGCCACATCCGCGCTGCCTGGCCGGTGCCCGTGGCGCGGAACACCACTTCGCCCGCGTCTTCCGATACGGTCGCGCCGAAAGCGCGGAACACGGCCACATGCGGGTCAATCTCGCGCGCGCCCAGGGTGCAACCCTTGACCTCGTGTTCCAGCCGCACTTCGCCCAGCCGCTTCAGCAGGCCGGGGATCATCATGATGCTGGCGCGCATGGCCTGCGGCAGCCGCGCCCGGGTGCCCGGTGCAACAGTGGAATGGTCAATCCGCAGCACCTTGGCTGCCTTGTCCCAATCGACCGTGGAGCCCAGCTGGCCGAAGAAATCGACGATGCGGAACACGTCGGTGATTTCCGGCACGTTGCGCAAGATCAGCGGGGCATCGGTGAGCAGCGTGGCGCACAGCACCGGCAGCACTGCATTCTTGTTGGCCGAAGGCTCGATACGGCCCGTCAGCCGCTTGCCGCCGCGCACCAGAAGCGCCGTCATAATCCGTCCCTACTCTTGTCCAAATATCCAACCAGCCGCAGGCTCAATAGCCCATCAGCTTCAGCACTTCCTGGCGGCTCTTGTCGTCACGGCGGAACGTGCCCATCACGCGGCTGGTGACCATGTTCACCCCCGGCGTGCGCACCCCGCGCGCGGTCATGCAGGCATGGCTTGCCTCGATCACCACGGCCACGCCCTTGGGCGCCAGGTTTTCCCAGATGCACTGGGCCACTTCGGCCGTCAGCCGTTCCTGGATCTGCAGCCGCCGGGCAAAGCCGTGCAGCACGCGGGCGAGCTTGGAAATGCCCACCACCCGGTTGGTCGGAAGGTAGGCAATTGCCGCCTTGCCGATGATCGGGGCCATGTGGTGTTCGCAATGGCTCTGGAACGGAATGTCCTTCAGCAGCACGATTTCGTCGTAACCGCCCACTTCCTCGAACACGCGGGAAAGGTGCAGCGCCGGGTCTTCGTCATAACCCTGGCAATATTCCTTCCACGCACGGGCCACGCGCGATGGCGTGTCCAGCAACCCTTCGCGGGTGGGATCATCCCCGGCCCAGCGGATCAGTGTGCGGATTGCATCCTGCACATCCTCCGGCACGGGCGGCTTGGCCGGGGCAGAGGGTGCGGCGATGTCATCATCGTGGTCGTGCGCGCAGGTCATTCAGGCTCCGCGCTTGCGCTTCAGTCTGGTCATGGCTTTCGCCAATAGGCTGCCCGGACGGAAAAGGCCACGGCCTGTCGGCGTTATCGCCAGCAAGTCTTCCGGCCGTTCGGGATCGAGCATTTGCCGATGGGCCAGTTCGGCCAGGACTCCATCCGGTTCCTGCGGATGATAGGGGCGCAGGGTGCGCGGCGACTGGTGCATCGGGCCAAGGGCGGCGATCATCCCGGCCATTGATCCCGCCTGGTCCAGCAGCGCGGCCACATCGCTTTCTTCCACCCCGCAATGTTCCGCCAACAGCGACAGGCGGAGGGCGCGAATGCCTTCAGCCGCGTGGCCGTTACCCGGGCGGGTACAGTCGATGAACACGTCACATTCGCTGTCCAGCCCCATCGAACGGTTGTTCAGGTTGGCCGAACCGATCCGCAGCACCTGATCATCCACAATGGTCAGCTTGGCATGGACATAGATCGGCGTTTCCCCGGTGTATGGGGAGTAAAGGTGGAAGCGCCCGGCATGATCGACTTCGTGGATCGCCTGCAACAGCAGGTCCCGGGCCGGATTCATCGCCTGTTCTTCCATCCAGCCATCGGCGCTGACCGGCTGCACTAGCACGAATTCCGGCGGATCGGGTTCCTTCAGCCGTTCGCAGATTGCCTCTGCCACCTTGCGCGAGGTGAAGTACTGGTTTTCCGAATAGATGAAGTGCTTCGCCGCGGCGATCTGGCGCAGGAACAGCCGTTCGACCTCGTTCACACGCGGGGAGTCGCCATATTCGGCCCGGGTGCGGGCGATGCCCACCTCGACATCGGTGAAATGGGCCTCCAGCTCAGCCGGCCAGGCGCTGGCATCGCCGGTGGTGCTGGCGGGCAGCAAGTCAGGCAGTGGCTTGCCCCCGGCCCTGATCCAGCGTTCCCGGCCCAAGGTATCCAGTTCGCCCGCCACGTCGCCTTCCATCATCATGGTCACGTCGTGCCACGGGCCATAAGGCTTGCCGTGCGGGCGGCGGCGGCGCGGGTCGTGTTCCAGATGTTCGCGGGTGTCCCAGCGGAAATCGGCCATGTCGATCCCGCCGCACACTGCCAGCCGATCATCGATAACGGCGATTTTCTGGTGGTGGCTGCAGCCGATCGGGTGGGCATTGTCGAACTTGAAGCCGATCCGCGGGTGCGGCATCCAGCGGATCAGATCCACCGTCATCCGCCCGGCAAAGGCCATCTTCAGCGCGCCGATGCCCCATTTGAGCACGCGTATATCCAGCCCCTTCCGGTGCCGCGCGAGCCAGGGGATGAAGCTGCCCAGACGGCTGGGATAGGTGCGGCGAAAACCCTTCTGCCACCAGCGGCGGCCACGGGTCAGGTGAATGCGGGTGTCAAAATCCCACCCGATCAACAGCACCCGCTGCCGTGCCAGCAGCATCGCCTGCTGCATCAGGTTGAAATAGGCTTCTGCATCGACAATCACCCGCACCCGCGATGCGCGGGCATAGCGCCACACACCGGGTTCTACCGATGCATCATCGAACCGTTCGATCCCGGCCAAATTACCCGCCCCCTTGTCGTCAAAATCAGTCCTTGGCGTCTTCGCGCGGTTCCGGCGTCACTTCGGCCTGCTGCTTTTCCACCTGTTTGCGCCGTTCGAACACGTCGCGCATATGCGCTTCATCTGCCGTGGTCAGGAAGCGGGAGAACTCCGGAAAGTGCTCGTCTTCCTCCTCCTGGATATGGTGGAGGTAATCGTGCTTCAGTTCGGCGAATTTCTCCAGCCATTGTTCACTCGCCGGGTCGGTCGCCGCGATGTCATTCAGCGCCACTTCGATTTCGTGATGCTCCGCCACCGAATGGCGGGTGTCGTCGGTCGTTTCCGGCTTGCGCATCATGGTGGAATAGAGCGCCTGTTCCTCGGCCGAAGCGTGGCTCTTGGCCTCCAGGGTGAACTGTTCGAACAGCCGCACCCGGTCTGCCTGGGCCGTGCCGCTGGCGGCAATGCGGGCCAGCAGGGACCGGTGCGATTCGTGATCCAGCTTCAGGCGATTGAAGATATCGGTCGTGGTCATGCTGGGTTCCCCGGTTGTCGGCAGGGCCCCAACGGCCGGATCACGCCCCCGGTTCCGGGGCGGCCACCTTGCGCAGATGGCTCAGTTGCGGCTCGGCGAAGACGATTGCCCCCATCCAGCGCGCCCCCGCCGGGGTCAGGTGCAGCCGGTCCTGCGAAATGAGCAGCCCTTGCGGGGTGAACAGCGGCATCCGCCCGGCGTGATCCCCCACGAGCGAGATCACATCGATATAGTCCGCGCCGAACTGGCGGCTGGCCTGCCGGCTGATCGCCGTGATATCCGCCGGATAGAGCGGCACCCGCAGGTGAGGTCGCTTCTCTCGCGGCAACAGCATGGCCCGGTTGATGCTCCAGCCAAATTGCTTGGGGCCGATCACCGCCACCTGCGCAACTCCTGCCCGGCGCAAGTCGCGCACCAGAGCCGCTTCGCACGGCAACGGCACGGGTGACGGCACCGCTGCGATCACAGCCGTCCCCGCCCGGGCGAAATGGTGGCGCAACTGTGCGCGGGTGGCATCGCTGCAGACGGTGAATTCCATATAACCGATCTGCGCCGGGGCCAGCGCGCCGCTTTCCACCGCCATGTTGGCCGCATCCCGCGCGCGGCTGTCACCAATGAACAGCACCTGGCTCGTGGCCCGCGCCGGTTCCAGCCGCGCGGCATCCCATGCGCGCACCCGTTCGACATAGGCGATGGTATCCGGGCCAGGCGATCCGTCAGCCTGCCGCAGTTCCGGCCACCGCGCGATCATGCCGCGGCTGGCATGCAGCGCCAGGCCCGCCGCCAGCAGTACGGCCAACACCGCGCCACAGATGCCAATCACCCGCCAGTCGCTCCACCGGGATCGGTGGCGAGCAGGCGTTTCGATCCAGCGCCACATGGCCCAGGCCACCAGCAGCACCAGCGGTATCAGGGCCACCAGCGCGGCGGGCGAAGGCTCGTGCCAGCTGAGCAGGCGGGCAAAAGCGAACACCGGCTGATGCACCAGATAAGCACTGTAGGACACCAGCCCCACGGCCACCGGCCCGCGCAAGGCCAGCAACCGCCCCGCCCCGCCGCCTGCCCGCCCAACCAGCAGGAACAGCGCCGTCCCGCCAACAACCGGCAGCATCCATTGCGGCGTGGCCAGGTCCATCGGCCCCGGCAGCAGCATCGACGCCAGCACCATGGCCAGCGCCAGCCAGGACAGCGCAGAGGACGCCCGCGGCCGTGCGAACCCGGCCAGCTCCGCCAGTGCCACCAAACCGCCCGCGCCCAGTTGCCACAGCCGGGTGGGCAACAGCAGGTACGGTGCCCCGGCGTCCGACAGGCTCCACCACCAGGCCAGCGCCAGGCTCAGCCCGCTCGCCACCAGCAGCAGCAGGGCCAGCCCCCCGGTGCCCTGGCGGCGCAGGGCCAGCAGCATCAGCGGGGGGACAATCAGGTAAAACTGTTCCTCCACCCCCAGGCTCCAGGTGTGCGCCAGTGGCTTGAACTCGGTTGGCCCGGCCCAGTATCCGCCAGTCAGCAACAACAGGACGTTGTTGGCCATCACCCCGGTGGCGAACAGCGACTGGCCGAAATTCTGCAACTGGTCGGGCAGCATGACTAGCAGCGCGGCCAGCGTGGCCAATGCCATCACCAGCAGCAGCGCAGGCATGATCCGGCGAATCCGGCGGGCCCAGAAAGCGCGCAGGGAAAACTGGCCTGCCACCTCCCCCCGCACGATGATCCCGGTAATCAGGTAACCGCTGATGACGAAGAATACGTCGACGCCCAGCCAGCCCCCGGCCAGCCAGGGCACGCCCGCATGGTGCAGCATTACTGCCAACACCGCGACCGCGCGCAGTCCGTCGATTTCCGGCCGGTAGTTCTGTCGATCCTGCGCCAAGCCGCCCCCCCTGGGGCAAAGGCATCGGGCAATTCACGGGCCCGTTCAAGCGCGCTGCCCATGACTGGCCAAACAAAAGGCCCCCTTCTTGCGAAGGAGGCCTTTGGTGTTGGTGCGCCCGGAAGGATTCGAACCTCCGGCCCTCAGATTCGTAGTCTGATGCTCTATCCAGCTGAGCTACGGGCGCCCTTCGGAGGGCGGCCTTTAGGGGGACCTTTCTGGCTTGGCAAGCCTGAAACCGGCGATTTCATGCCAGTAATTGCAATAGCTGCCGATCCAGCGGGGCCAATGGCAGTGCCGCAGCCTGTGGCAAGTCGAACCAATCCCACTCC
Organism: Croceibacterium sp.; assembly: GCA_049791695.1. Classification (GTDB taxonomy): domain Bacteria; phylum Pseudomonadota; class Alphaproteobacteria; order Sphingomonadales; family Sphingomonadaceae; genus Croceibacterium_C. The sequence continues at coordinate 11,698 of JBARAF010000209.1, read as the reverse complement.
TGCCCCTCCAGCCCACAAGGGGAGCCAGCCCAGCGCGGCGCGTTGTAAAGAAACAGGACAAGCTGGCGTTCGCCGCCACCTGCGCCCTGTTCCGCCTGTCCCAGCGGGTCCAGCGCCGCGCCATCGAGCGTCAGCGCCAATTCTTCCTCGATCTCGCGAATCAGCGCTTCGGGATGATTTTCGCCCTGTTCCACCTTGCCGCCGGGGAATTCCCACAGTCCGCCGTGGTGCTTGCCCACGGGCCGTTGCTGCAACAGCACCCGCCCTGCCCCGTCGCGGATGGCAGCAGCAACCACCTGCATGGCTGTCGGCATTTTTTCCACTAGGCGCGCTCTCTTAAACCGTTTGTTAGGGATCCCCTGCAACAACCATGCATCGGACCTTGTCTGGGGCGGGCAATGCAATTGAAGTCATTCATTACGCAAGTACTGCGGGACACCCGCGGTGCGACTGCCGTCGAATATGGTCTGATCATGTCACTGGTCGTGCTTACCTGCCTTACCGCAGTTCAGGGCGTGGCCAATGCAAATGTCGCCCAGTGGGAGAATGTCCTGAGCACGGTGAAGACCTTCTTGCATTAGGAATTTTTCAATACTTGGCGCGTAATCCTACGAATGCTTGATCACCCAGACGGGGGGCCAAGTCGGGTAATGAAGACTAAATCCAGGAGACCATCATGAAGTTTTTCAACAAGCTGATCCGCGACGAACAGGGCGCCACCGCAATTGAATACGGCCTGATTGCTGCCCTCATCGCGATCGCCGCCATCACCGCCATGCAGAGCCTCGGCAACGAAATCTCCACCACCTTCAACACGGTGAAGACCAAGCTCGAAACGACCAACACCGTCGCCTAATCGGCGCCACGGCGTTAGCCAAGCTCGGGGGGCGGCAGGAAAACCTGCCGCCCCTTTTGCTTGTCCGGCGCAGACAGAAAAATCCCCCAGGTTCGCCGCTCAGCAGTGAACCGGGGGGATCAATCAGGCTCAGTTGCCGCGAATGACGATCTTGTACTTCTGGCCGGCGACCACCTGGTCAGACGAAGACAGGCCGTTCAGCACCCGGAAGCGGGCTTCCTGGGCGTCGGTATAGGCCATCCGCCGCGCCAGGGTGGCCACACTGTCACCACGCGCTGCCGTCACTACGTCCACCCGGCGCGGAATCACCTGCGCCGCTTCGGCCGCAGTGATTCGGCGCATCGAATTGAACATCGGGTTGAACACGCCGGCCCCGCCTGCCGGGGTAATCGCGGCGAAGTGATAGGCCTGGCTGGGCGCGAATTCATAAGCGAACACCACCACGTCCACGTTCTGCTGCCCGTTGGGCACCGTCGCCGTGCCATACACCGCCGGAATCCCGTTAACGGTGGTCCGCTGGATGTTCTGCGGGGCAAGCGTGGAATTCTGCCCACCGAGCGCGGTAAACACCTGCCGCACATAGGTTTCCAGGTTGCCGCTGTAGGCGGCGCTGGTCAGCTGTGCCTTGCCCGCATCGCCATTGACCGACACCGCACGGGTGCTGTTGATCATGTAAAAGCCCTGCGGCGCGCTGAAGGCCAGGCGCATGCCTGGATGGATGAAGGTGCTGCCTTCGATCACGCCCTGCTGCGGATCGTCACCGTACATCAGGCCATCAACGCGGCTCAGGAAGGTATCGCGGTTGTTAACCCCCGTGCCGCTGCCCGCCAGCTGCAGCGCATTCTGCACGCGACTCGCCGGATCGGGGTGAGTAGACGCCCATTGCGGCATCGATGCATCATTGCGGCCCTGTAACTGCGCATCCAGCGCGTTCTGCGCGGCCAGGCTGGTCAGCACCGTAGCCATCGCCCGCGGATCATACCCGGCGCGCGAAAGGTACTGCACGCCCAACTGGTCGGCTTCCAGTTCCTGCCCGCGGGAATAGCTGAGCGTGGCCAGCTGCGGCGCAGTGCTGGCCAGTTCGGATGCAGTGCGGCCCAGCGCCGAATCCCCCAGCAGCACGCCGGAAAGCACCTGCCCCAGCACGCCCAAGATCTGGTTGCGCTGCGCATTCTGCTGGCGACGGGCGGAATGGCGAGCCGCAACGTGGCCCACTTCGTGGCCCAGCACCCCAGCCAGTTCCGCTTCGTTGTTCATCAGCGTCACCAGCTGACGGGTGACATAGACATAGCCGCCGGGCACCGCGAAGGCGTTGTTGACCGAACTGTTGAGCAGGGTCACGTCAAAGGCCGACTGGCTGTTGGCCAGGCCCGATTGCACGGCAATGCCCTTGCCCACCTGCTCGACATAAGTCGCCTGCGGGCCGGTCATTTCGCCGCCGAATTCGGCGATGAATTGCGGGTGGTATTGCGCGCCTTCCTGCGCTTCAGCCTGGGTGATCGGCGATCCGGGAGCAACCGCCCCGCCGCCAGCGCCCGGAATGGTAGAGCAGGCAGCCAGCGTTACCGAAGCTGCGCTGGCCAGGGCGGCCAGCTTGATGCGGGCAATGACCCGGTCGTTCATATCAGGTTCCTCATTTCGCGGCGCGTCCCAGGACGCACACTATGCGGGGAAGAACCGATGCAAAAGCGCTATGTTCCCAAATGCACATTGGGGAATGGGACTGGCAGGATCAGCGTTTGCGCCGGTCAATGCCAGCGCCCGTACCCGTGCCGATCTGCAGGAACCGGTCTTCACGCATGGTCCGCAACTGCTTGGCAGTCTTGCGGGTCAGCACCGCCAGTTCTTCATCCAGCGCGTCAGCCAGGGCATCGGCCGCTGCCTGCGGATCGCGGTGGGCCCCGCCCATCGGTTCCGGCACGATCCGGTCGATCACGCCTAGCGCGGCCAGATCCTGCGCCGTCACCTTCATCGCTTCGGCCGCCAACGCCGCCTTTTCCCCGGTGCGCCAAAGGATGGAAGCGCAGCCTTCCGGGCTGATGACGGAATAGACCGCGTGCTCAAACATCAGCACGCGTTCGGCACTGGCCAGGGCAACCGCGCCGCCCGAACCGCCTTCACCCACGATCGTTGCCACCATCGGCACCGGCAGGGCGAGGCAGGCTTCGGTCGAACGGGCGATGGCTTCGGCCTGGCCACGTTCTTCCGCCTCAATCCCCGGAAATGCGCCACTGGTATCCACCAGCGTCACCACCGGCAGGCCGAACCGCCCGGCCATTTCCATCAGCCGGATCGCCTTGCGATACCCTTCCGGCTTGCCCATGCCGAAATTGTGCTTCAGCCGGCTTTGCGTGTCGTTGCCCTTTTCATGGCCGATCAGCATCACCTTGCGGCCGCGCAGGGTGGCAAAACCGCCCATGATCGCCTGATCGTCGCCATACAGGCGGTCCCCGCCCAGCGGCATGAATTCATCAAACGCCCGTTCCACGAAATCGCGGAAGTGCGGCCGCATCGGGTGGCGGGCAACCTGGGTTTTCTGCCACGGCGTCAGCGTCGCATAGGCGGAAGCGAGCAGATCGTTGCTCTTGGCTTCAAGCTTCGCCAGTTCGCTGGACAGGTCCACGTTGCCACCTTCGGAAGCAGCGCGCAGTTCGGCAATGCGCGCCTGCAATTCGGCCACGGGCTTTTCGAAATCGAGATAGGTCATCATGGCTGCACGCGCTAACGGCCCTTCCCGCGTGCTGCAAGGGCCAGTGCCGACAGCGGATGCCGTTCATTGACCAGCGTCACCAGCCGCGCCGCATCGACATGGGTATATATCTGGGTGGTGGAAATATCCGCGTGGCCCAGCAACACCTGCAGCACGCGCAAGTCCGCACCACCTTCCAGCAGGTGGGTGGCAAAGGCATGGCGCAAGACGTGCGGGCTGATTTTCGCCGGGTCCAGACCGGCCCGCGCCGCCAGATCTTTCAACAACTGGTACAGCCGGATTCGCGTCAGGTGCTTGCCACGGGACGGGAACAGGAATTTCCCGTCATCCGGCCGCAGCGCCAGCCAGCGGCTGAGCGCGGCCCGCGCCCGGCCCGATACCGGGACCATCCGCTGGGCCGATCCCTTGCCAGTCACGGTCAGGAACGGCGCATCACGCGGCACGGCGTTCAACGGCAGGGACACCAGTTCCGTCGCCCGCAGGCCGGAACCATATAGCAGTTCCAGCAGGGTCAGCAGGCGCACGGCGGCCGGCGCATCGCCCGCTGCCTCCAGCTCTGCCCGCTGGAACAGGGCCTCCACCTGTTCGTGGCTGAGGATCTTGGGCAGGTTCCGCCGCGCTGGCGGGGCCGGCAAAGCGGGCGAAGGATCGTCGGCGCGCAGCCCTTCTTCCAGCAGGAAACCATAGAATTGCCGCAGCGCCGATGCCTTGCGCGCCACGCTGGCCGGGGCCAGATCCGCCCAATGCCCGCCGAGCCGCGCCAGCGCCGCCCGGTCCGCCGTGGCCAGATCGCCAATCGCAGCTTCCGCCCCTTCCAGATCGCGGCGATAGGCGCCCAGCGTGTTGCGCGCCGCGCCGCGTTGCGCGGCCAGCATTTCCAGGAAGTCTTCGATCGCGGAGATCGGTTTAGGCCCGCGCCACCGCTTCGGCAGCGATCATGCGTGCTTCGGCACCCAGCCCCGCATCGTTCAACGCGCGGACGATGTGGTACAGGTGGCGCGCGGTCATCTTGTCCCACCCGCTGCCCTGCATCCCCAGCCCCGCGAGCAGCGCGACCAGCGCCTGGTTGCGGACCTGCCCTGCCCGGTCGATCTTGCGGCTCCAGGCGCTTTCACGCGTCAGGTTGACGCCCAGGCTTTCGGAATAGCTGCGCACGTCGCCCGCTTCCATCCGGCCAAGGCCCGCAAGGCCCGCCAACAGGAACTGCGACTTGCGCTGACCTGCGCTGCCATCATCGCTGGCAAAGCTGTCAAAGGCGCCATTGCTGACCGGATCGTTGCGGTCCGGCTGGGCCAGCGCCAATTGCGCCCAGGCGGCGCTGCCTTCCGGCACCACCCCGCCCCAGCGCAAGGCATTGCGATCCAGCCCGGCGGCCAGCATCGACGTGACCAGCTGATCGGCATCGTCCGCCAACGCTTCGGACACGGGCACCCGTGCCGCGGCATAGGCGGTCAGCACCAGCCGGCCATAGGCGGCATTGTCCCCCCACAGGCTGCGCATCGCCGTCAGCCGAGCCGCGGCATCGCGCGCGACATAGGCGGTGCGCAAGCTCTGCGCGCGGGTGCGCCCGTCGCCTTCGATCGTGCTGTCGGCATAAAGCTGGGAATAAAGATCGACAAAGGCGCGGGCCGACAGGACACCGCGTTCCGCCGCCCGGTCTGCCGCATCCACCCGGTCCTGCAGCGGAGTCGCCGGGATCTGCACATCCAGGTAATCGAACCGCGCCGCCGCGCCGCTGCGCAAGTTGTCGGGGATTTCCACGCCAAGGGCGCGGGACAGGGCAAAGCGCCAGGGCGTCAGGTCGTTGACGCCGTCCCATTCGATATTGACCGCCTTGCGCCCGTCCCCTGCGGCGCCCGCGTAACGTTGGGCCAGCAGCACATCGATGCGCGGCATCGCGCCACGGTTCAGCGCCCGGCGCAGATCCTGGTCCGTGCGGCGCCCTTCACCGCCGTACGCTGCGCAGATCGAACGGATGGTATCCCACTGCACATCGCTGCGCAGGGTCGGCTTCAGGCGGATGACCGGGCAAATGCCGATCACGTCACCCGTGGCGAGATAGGCATCGAACGCCGCGCCGCCCAGGGCAGAATCGTAATTGGCCGAATCGACATCCTGCGCCAGTTGCCGCGCCACTTGCGCTTCACCCAGGCGGCCCAGCAGGGCCGTGCGCAAGGCGGCAAATTCCACCGGGTCCATTCCGGCCGGGGCATCCATCCGGCTGGCCAGCGCGCGCCGCAGCAGGATATGCCCCCAGCGCGAAACCAGCGGGCCCTTGGTCCCTTGCAGCGCAGCGCGCACCAGTGCCGCAGGTTGTGCGGACAGCGATGCCGCCGCGAAGCCGCCTTCGGACTGGGCAATCACCCCGACCTGCTGCATCGACCGGCGGGCAGCGGGAGGAATGTCGAATTTCGGCTTCAGCCCCAGCAATTCGTCAATCTGGTCCGGGTCCATCGCTTCGAGCTGTTTCAGCGTCGGCAGGTTGGCCATGACCTCGGGCGAAAGCTCGACCGGTGCGCTCGGCACCGTGGGCGCGCCGGGCAGCGCCTGCACCACCGGAGTCGACGTGCTGCCTTGCGGGGCGGAACCGGGTGCGGCGGGGCCAGATGCAGAGGCAGAGGAGGCCTGCGGACGCGGGCGCGGGGTCGGAGTCGGCGCGGGATCGCCAAAGCTGGGCGGCAGCAGCGATTCCGGCGCGGCCAGCGCCAGCGTGGAACTAAGCGCCAGTGCGACGCCCGCGAGCAGCAGCGACCGCCTCATCGCAAATCCGCCACGACGCCGGCGGGCAAATCGAGTGGTTGTTCGATCAGGCGCGGTTCTTCCCGCCCGCCATCTATCCAGGCGAAGCCGAGCACCAGCGCCATGCCAGCGCCAATCCCGATGCCAATTTTCCTGATGTGCCGTGCCAAGGTGATCTCTTGCCTGTCCCGCGTACTTGCACGGGCGGTTAGCGCAACTATAGCGCGTGCGGCAATGACCATCGACAATTCCCACCCATCCAGGGACTCGGCGAAAGACGAGACGAGCGCCCTGGCCGCGCGCGTAAGGCCACGGCTGAACCGGCCGCTGGTGCTCGTGGGGATGATGGGCGTGGGCAAAAGCACCATCGGCCGCAAGCTGGGCCAGATGCTCAACCTGTCCTTCGCCGATGCGGACGAGGAAATCGAACGCGCCGCCCAGATGCCGATCAGCGAAATGTTCGAACGCTTTGGCGAAGCGCATTTTCGCGACGGCGAACGGCGGGTGATCGCCCGGCTGATGGACAGCGGCCCCAGCGTGATCGCCACCGGCGGCGGGGCTTTCGTCCAGCCCGAAACGCAGGCGCTGATCCTGGACAAGGGGCTGACCATCTGGCTGGACTGCGATGTCGCCACCCTGGTCGATCGCGTCACCCGCAAGGACACCCGCCCGTTGCTGCGCGGCGGCAACCCGCGCGAAATCGTCGCCCGGCTGAAGGCGGAACGCGAACCCGCCTATGCCAGGGCCGCCATCCATGTGCAGAGCGACACTGGCCCGCACAGCGAAACTGTCCACCGTATCCTGCAGGGAATCGACCAATGGCTGTAATCCCCGTTTCCCTGGCCGGCCGCGCTTATGAAGTTCGCGTCGGCACTGGCCTGCTGGCCGATCTGCCCGCCCAGTGCGGCAAATTGCTGCGCAAGACCCGTGTGCCGGTTGTCACTGATGCCAACGTGGCTGCCCAATGGCGCGAAACGGTGGATGCGGCGCTGACCGGTGCGGGTTTCGAACCGCGCTGGCTGGTGCTCGATCCCGGCGAAGGGGCCAAGAGCTGGGCCGTGCTCGCACGCTTGATGGACTGGCTGCTGGCCGAAGAAGTCGAACGCGGCGACCATGTACTGGCGCTTGGCGGTGGCGTGATCGGTGACCTGACCGGCTTCGCCGCCGCGATCCTGAAACGCGGCTGCGGCTTCATCCAGTTGCCCACCACCCTGCTGGCGCAAGTCGATTCGAGCGTTGGCGGCAAGACCGCGATCAACACCCCGGCGGGCAAGAACCTGGTGGGCGCATTCCATCAGCCGAGCCTGGTGCTGGCCGATCTGGGCGCGCTAGCCACCCTGCCCGTGCGTGAACTGCGCGCCGGTTATGCCGAAGTCATCAAGTACGGCATCCTCGGCGATGCAGCACTGTTCGACTGGTGCGAGGCCAATGGTGCCGCCGTGGTCGCAGGGGACCGCGCCGCGCAGGAATATGCCGTGACGCAAAGCGTGGCGGCCAAGGCCCGGATCGTCGCGGAAGACGAACGCGAAACCACCGGCGCCCGCTCCCTGCTCAACCTCGGCCATACTTTCGGCCATGCGCTGGAAGCTGAAACCGGCTTTTCCGACCGCCTGCTGCATGGCGAGGCCGTGGCACTGGGCATGGTGCTGGCCGCCCGTTACTCTGCCCGCCGCGACCTGATGAGCGCGGCCGATGCAACCCGCGTGACCCGCGCCATCGCCGCATCCGGCCTGCCGACCGAAATTGCCACGCTGGGCATGGCGGCAGACGGGCGCAAGCTGGCCGACCACATGCTGCACGACAAGAAGATGGACGCGGGCACCCTGCCCTTTGTCCTGCTGCGCGGCATCGGCGAGGCCTTCCTCGACAAGCAGGTTTCGCTGGAGGACGTGGCGGCATTCCTGGACGGCGAACTGGCCGGATAAGCAAACCTTTCCCCGCGAGTGGGGAGGATTGGTTCAGGTATCAAAACACGCCGAAATCGTCCGGCTGATCGACAGTTGGCCTGATCCGGCGTCAAACTGCGCCCGGATGCGCCGCCCGCGCGCATCATGCGCCTGGGCGCTGATCGGGCCGGTGTAAGTCTGCAATCTTGCCGCAGCGTGGGTCGCTTCGTTGGAGTCCGCACCGTCGCGGGCAAAATCCCGAACGGCGTCTGCTCCCAGTCAAGGGGCACGTCTTCGCCATCCTGCAACGTCAGCTGCATCGGCAGCGCAGTCGGCCCGGCACCGCCCTGATTGCGCAGGAACTGGAGCGAGATATCGCTGTCGTTGCCATAGTCGCAGCGGATCACCAGCCGGTATTCGCCGTCGTTGGAGACCAGCGTGGCCGACACCCCGCCGAGGCCGGTGCCGAGTTCAGAACTCTCACGCAAAACCCAGCGTCCAGCTTCCAGCGGTGCCGGTTCCGCCGGCCGGGCGGTGTTGTATTGCGCGAACAACAGCAAGGCGGCAGCGGCCAGCATCCGGTTACCCCGCCGCCTTGACGATGTCGGCCCAGGCGGCCTCGTCGATCACTTCAATGCCCAATTCCGCCGCCTTCTTCAGCTTTGACCCGGCACCTGGCCCGGCCACCAGCAGGTCTGTCTTGGCACTGACCGTTCCCGCCGCCCGCGCGCCCAGCCGTTCGGCCTGGGCCTTGGCTTCATCGCGGCTCATCGTTTCCAGCTTGCCGGTGAAGACCACCGTCTTGCCGCTGACCGGGCTTTCCAGCGTTTCCACCACGTACGGCGGCACGTCACATTCCGACAGCAGATCGTCCCACACCTGCCGGTTGTGTTCTTCATGGAAGAAATCGCCCAGCGCCTCCACCACCACCGGCCCGACACCGTCGATGGACAGCAATTCGGCCACGGCCTCGGAGGCCCTCTCCGCCTCAATGGAAGGCGTTTGGGACTGGTCTGCAAACAGGTCCGCCGCCGGTTCCGCAACAGCCGTCACCACTTTGGTGTGCGCCCGTTCGACCACGTCGCGCAGCGTCTCCAGCGTCACGAACCGTTTCATCAGGTCGCGCGCGGTGACTGCGCCGACATGGCGGATGCCGAGGCCAAACAACAACTTGGCCGCATCGGGGCGACGCCGCGCCTCGATATTTGCCAACAGGTTGTCCACAGACTTGTCCTGCCAGCCTTCCCGCCCGACCAGATCGGAGCGGTGGCGGCGCAGGCGGAAGATATCGCCCGGCCCCTTGTCGAGCCAGCCCAGTTCCAGGAACTCGGCTATGCTCTTTTCGCCCAGCCCTTCAATGTCGAGCGCAACCCGGCTGGCGAAGTGGCGCAGCCGTTCGAATTGCTGCGCCCGGCAGACCAGCCCCCCGGTGCAGCGCACATCCACTTCGCCTTCTTCCGCCACAGCTTCGGACTGGCAGACCGGGCAATGATCGGGGAACGCGAATGGCTCGCGCGGTTCCTCCCGCGTCAGGTTTTCTACCACTTGCGGGATCACGTCTCCGGCGCGTTGCAGCACGATCCGGTCGCCCACCCGCAGGCCCAGGCGGCCGATCTCGTCGCGGTTGTGCAGGGTGACGTTGGTCACCGTAACGCCGCCGACCAGCACCGGCTTCAACCGCCCGACCGGGGTCAGCTTGCCCGTGCGGCCCACCTGGATATCGATCGCTTCCAGCACCGTCTCGGCCCGTTCGGCGGGAAACTTGTGCGCCATGGCCCAACGCGGCGCCTTGGCCACGAAGCCCAGCCGCGCCTGCCAATCCAGCCGGTCAACCTTGTAGACCAAGCCATCAATGTCATAGCCAAGCCCGGCCCGCCTCGCGCCAATGCTGCGGTAATGCTGCACCATGTCGTCCAGTGACTGGCACAGCACCAGGTCATCCGAAACCGGCACGCCCCAGTCACGGATGCGCTGCATCATCGCCAACTGGGTGTCCGCCGGAACCTCGCTCGCCGCGCCCCAGCCGTGGGCCAGGAAGCACAATTTGCGGCTGGCGGTGACGGCAGGATCCTTCTGCCGCAGCGATCCGGCGGCGGCGTTACGCGGGGTGGCGAACTGGCGCACGGCGGCTTCGTCAAACACCTCGCCCTTTGTGTCGGCTCGTTCTCGCGCCTCTTCCATCAGGCGGGAATTGAGCGCAGCAAACGCTTGTTTTTCCATGTAGACTTCGCCGCGGATTTCAAACACGGCGGGCGCATCACCAGCAAGCTGCTGCGGAATATCGGCAATGTGCGCGACATTGGCGGTCACGTCTTCGCCCACCTGCCCATCCCCGCGCGTTGCCGCACGGACCAGCACGCCGTTCTCGTACCGCAGCGAACAGGACAGGCCGTCGATCTTGTCTTCGGCGGTGAAGGCCACCGCCTCGCTTTCCGGCAGGTTCAGGTATCGCCGCACGCGGACGACGAAATCGGCCACTTCCTCGTCAGTGAAAGCATTGTCGAGGCTCATCATCCGAACCTCGTGAGTCACCTTGCCCAGCGCGCTGGTGCTGACCTCGTGCCCGACCTTGCGGCTGGGCGAATCCGGGCGGACGAGATGCGGGAAAGCCGCTTCCAGTTCTTCGTTCCGGCGGACCAGCGCATCATATTCCGCGTCGGAAACCTCGGGCGCGTCATCGGCATGATACAGCCGGTTATGCCGCGCAATCGCCCTCGCCAGCCGCATCAGTTCATTGGCGGCGTCGGCATCACTCATCCCTGCCACACTCATTCGGCAATGATCCGCCGGTCGCTGGCAAAGCGCCATGCGCCCGCTTCGTAACGCAGTGCATAGCGCGTGGCCGGCTGGCCCGGTTGCAGCGCCCAGCCGGTGCAATGATCGGCATCGGCACAGGTGAAGTCGTAGACTTGCACCACGGCGGCCGGTTGATTGGTTATCGTATCGGTGGCGCCGCTGCCCTGCACCCGGCATCGCGCAGCCGGGGCCAGCCGGACGAAGCGCAGGATCAGCGCTTCTTCCTGCTGCGCGTTCAGCGGCACGGGGCGCAAGGTGACACAGGTGGTCGGCAGGCTGGTGGAACCGGCGGTGAAATAGTCCCCCAGAACATGCTCGAACAGCGCCAGCACTGGCTGGGCCCGGTCATTCGCCAGCGGGACCGGCCCGGTGGGCGGATCGGCGGGCGTGGTGGCCGGGGCGCAGGCGGCGAGGAGGAGCGGCAGGACGGCCAGCACGTGCTTCATGTTACACCCTTTCCAGCAGGCGATCCGCCTGAGCGCGCGCTTCCGCGGTGATTTCCGCGCCGCTGAGCATCCGGGCAATTTCTTCTTGCCGGCCAGCGGCGTCCAGCAGGATAACGCCGGTGCGGGTGACTGTGCCCTGGCTGCTCTTGGCGATCAGGTAATGTCCGGTGCCGCGTGCGGCGACTTGCGGACTGTGGGTGACGGCGAGCAATTGGCCGCCATCAGCCAGCCGCGCCAGCCGGTCGCCAATGGCGCTGGCCACTGC